>JBLHNE010000079.1:0-6860 GCA_047619265.1 Rickettsiales bacterium
GCCATAAAATCTAAAGCTTGAAGATGAGCAAAACCAGGAGCGCGAAGTCTAGAGCGATAAGGTTTATTGCTTCCATCAGCAATTATGTAAACCCCAAATTCTCCTTTTGGAGCCTCAACACAGCCATAAGTTTCACCAGCTGGAACGTGATATCCTTCAGTATAAAGTTTGAAATGATGAATCATCGCTTCCATTGAAGATTTCATATCTGCTCTTTTTGGTGGAGTGACTTTATTATCAGAAGTTGAAACCGCACCTTCTGGCATTTGAGCAACACATTGTTTAATAATGCTAATTGATTGACGCATTTCTTCAACGCGAATTAAATAACGATCATATGAATCGCCATTCTTTCCAATTGGGATATCAAATTCCATTTTATCATAAACTTCATAAGGTTGAGATTTTCTTAAATCCCAAGCAATTCCAGAACCGCGAATCATTGGACCAGTAAAACCCCAATCAAGAGCTTCTTCGGGTGAAACTATACCAATACCAACCATTCTTTGTTTGAAAATTCTATTATCAGTTAAGAGATTTTCCAAATCGTCAACATATTTAATAAAACCATTAGCAAATTCAGAAATATCTTCTAGCAAACCTTTGGGTAAATCTTGATGAACTCCACCGGGGCGAATATAGGCGGCGTGCATGCGAGATCCAGAAACTCGTTCATAAAAACCAAGCATTTTTTCTCTTTCTTCAAAAAGCCAGAGTAGTGGGGTCATAGCACCAACATCTAGAGCCTGAGTTGCAATTGCCATGATGTGGTTTAGAATTCTGGTAATTTCAGAAAATAAAACTCTAATATATTGGCCGCGAAGTGGAATTTGACAATTAAGCAATTTCTCCACAGCAAGAGCGTAGGCATGTTCTTGGCACATTGGAGAAACATAATCCAAGCGATCTAAATAAGGAATGGCTTGCAAATAGGTTTTATTCTCCATCAATTTTTCAGTCCCACGATGAAGCAGGCCAATATGTGGATCAGCTCTTTCAATCACTTCTCCGTCCATTTCTAGAACCAATCTCAAAACCCCGTGAGCCGCAGGATGTTGAGGACCAAAATTGATGGTCATATTTTTAAGATTAACTTGTTTTTGCATAGCTATTTAGAAAATGTTTGCTTGTTTTGCGACAAAATTTATTGCCGTTTCTAATTTTAAATTTAAATTTTTAATTTCTTCTTCATCAAGATTTTTTGGAACAAAAAATGGCTCGCCATAATAAAAGCAAACTTTACTAAAAGGCAATGGAATCACAAATTTATCCCATGTGTTAAGTCTAAAATATCTCGAATAACCAATTCCAACCGGAATAATTGGAGCCCCCGTTAGTTCAGCAATTTTAATAACTTCTCCATTAATTTTTTCAGAAGGACCTCTTGGTCCGTCTGGAGTTATAGCAATTCCGAGCTCATTTTTTATAGCCCTGATAATTGCCTTAAGGCCACTCATATCAATTCCTCTGCCAGATTTTCTGCCATCTTTTGTTGATCCAGAAATGTTAATTACTCCGGATTTTTCCATAATCTTGCCGACTAATCTTCCGTCGCCATGTTTTGAGGCTAAAGATGCAATTCTTTTGGTTTTATTGAATTTTCTAATTTGCTTTGGCACCAAAGAAGACATCATTATTTGATGGTGCCATGAGTTAATTATTACTGATTGATTATTCTTAAATCTTTCAAAGGCATAATTACTGCCAGAGATTTTGGTCTTGCTAGTTAAATCAACTATTTTGATATATAGAATAATCAAATTACAAATTAATTCTTGGCCAATCTTGGTGTATAAAACACTGCGGGTAATTTTTTTCAACTTAGTTTTGATATCAAACCAATTGATTTTCATTATTTTTGGCCAGTTAATTTTGCTTTTTTCAGATTTTACCATTTCTTAGGCGATTTTTTGCCCTGTAGACGCCCAATCTTTAATAAAAGTTTCTAAACCTTTATCAGTTAACGGATGTTTAACTAATTGTTTTAAGACGCTAGCTGGAATTGTTGCAACGTCAGCACCAATTTTAGCAGCGTTTGTAATGTGAATCGGATTTCTAATTGAGGCTACTAAAACCTCAGTTGTTAAATCTGGATAATTGTTAAAAATTTGACAAATTTCGTCGATCAATTCCATTCCATCTTGACCAATATCATCAAGTCTTCCAACAAAAGGAGAGACAAAAGTTGCTCCAGCTTTGGCGGCAAGAAGTGCTTGTGCAGCAGAAAAACAAAGAGTGACATTAGTTTGAATACCTTTATCAGAAAAATATTTACAAGCTTTCAATCCGTCCATGGTAAGAGGAAGTTTAACACAAACGTTATTAGCTATTTTTGCTAAAATTTCACCTTCGCGAACCATTCCTTCATAGTCGGTTGCTGCAACTTCGGCGCTGACTGGCCCTTCAACAACAGAGCAAATTTCTTTGATAACTTCCATGAAGTTTCTGCCTGATTTGGCGATTAATGATGGATTAGTAGTTACGCCATCTAGCAAACCATAGCTTGATAATTCTTTGATTTCAGATATTTCGGCAGAGTCAATAAAAAACTTCATATTATGATTAGATTAATTTAGAGTGAAGGACAAAAAGAGCCGCATTTTTTAACGTTAAACTCTCTTTAAATCAAGATAAATGAAGGAAAAAAATACCAAATCCATCTGCCAAGTTTTATTACCAGTGCCATTCGATTACGGTTTTAGTTATTTTTCACCCGAAGAATTATCTCTTACTATTGGAGATGTGGTCAAAGTTCCCTTTCGTAGTAAAGAGGTTTTCGGTGTTGTGGTGGGTTTTGATTCGACAAATCAAATTGATTCTAAGAAAATAAAAACCATTATCGATAAGGAAGAACGCCTGAAATTTAGCTTAGAATTACTAGAATTTATTGATTTTGTAAGCTCCTACAATCTTGCTCCCAAAGGTTTAGTTTTAAAACTCAGTTTATCAATTTTAAACAGTAGTAAGGAACCTAAAAGAAAAATAAAAGAGCAGGGTAAAGATCAAAAAAACGAAATTAAAGTTGATTTAAAATACTTAGAAGGCGATCAAAAAAATGCTTCTGATGCGCTACTGAAAAAAATTTCTGAAGAAAAATTTCAAACAATCCTTTTAGACGGAGTTACTGGCTCTGGAAAAACAGAAATTTATTTCTCAGCAATTGCAGAAATATTATCCAAAACTCAAAACTCACAAATCCTCATCCTTCTTCCTGAAATTGCCTTAACTTCTCAGCTCTGCAAAAGATTTAAAGAACAATTTGGTTTTGAACCAGATTTATGGCACTCAAAAATTAGCCCTGCTAAGAAACGAAATTTATTTTTTAAAATCGCCAATGGGCAATTAAGGGTCTTAATTGGTGCGCGCTCTTCTTTATTTCTACCTTTCTCGAATTTAAAATTAATCGTTATCGACGAAGAACACGATCCAAGTTTCAAACAGGAAGATGTAGTTAATTACAACGCCAGAGACATGGCTATTGTTCGTTCAAAAATTGAAAATATTCCAATCATTCTGTCAACCGCAACTCCTTGTCTAGAAAGCTATTTAAACGCAAAAAATGGCAAATATGAATTGATAAAATTAGAGCAAAGATTTGGCATTCAAGACAAAACAAAAATTGATTTGCAAGATATGCGCGCCGAAAAACTGCCAAAAAACCACTTTATTTCCCAGCATTTAAAAGATCTTCTAGAAAAAAATCTAATTAATAATCGACAATCTCTCTTATTTTTAAATCGCAGAGGATATGCGCCAATAACCTTATGCAAAGAATGCGGAAACAAAATTTCCTGCAAAAATTGCAGCTCATATCTAACTTTTCATCAAAAAATCAACCGCCTCACTTGTCATCATTGCGGAGAATCTTCGAAACTTAAAAACATCTGCCCAGAATGCGGCAAAGAAGATTGCTTAATGAATATTGGGGTTGGGGTAGAAAAGCTTCAAGAACAGGTTCTAGAATATTTTCCAAGCGCTAGAATTGGCCTTATGACCAGCGATAACATCAAAAGTAATGAAGATGCGACAAAATTAATTGAACAAATTTTAGACCACAAAATCGACATCATCATTGGCACCCAAATGATTGCCAAAGGTCACCATTTTCCATCGCTAGCTTTAGTTGGAATTGTTGACGGAGATGGTAGTTTTTTAAGTGGAAACTTGAGAACCCTAGAGCGTTCTTTCCAGCTTCTAACTCAAGTGATTGGAAGGGCGGGCAGGGAGCATTATCAAGGAAGAGTAGTTTTACAAACCTACAATCCAGAGAATTCGGTCTTTAAAAGTATTATTGAAAATAAAAGAGATCAGTTTTTAGAAAGTGAAATTAAGAACCGTAAAATGATGAGTTTTCCGCCTTTTTCAAAAATGGCATCAATGATTTTTAGTGGAATTGACGAGGATTTGATTATTGATTTCGCCAAATTCGTACGCGGTAAATTTCCTTTCGACAAATCCATTGAAGTTTTTGGTCCAGCGCCCATGCCAATTTCAAGAGTCAGAAATTCCTACCAATATTGCCTAAATATTAAAGTAGATCGCAAAATCAATTTACAAAAACTTATTATAGAAGTTTTAAAATCCTGCAAAACTCCATCGAAAGTTCGAGTAAAAATTGATATCGATCCGTTATAAGATTATTTTTTTCTGATTAAAAGATCTGATTAAGAAAACATTATCTTTTGAATTTTCTGAATAGAAAAATTAAATTACTATTTTGGATCATTTAAGTAGGTTTTCTTTTCCTAAAGATCCTTAGAGAAGAGATGCTTCACAATTCTGTAATATTCCAGCAATTCCCAAGATTTATATTAATCCTCTTTATACTTATTTTACATAATATACATTATACAATTTTTATAATAAATAATATAACTCGCTTTCGTTGGTAGTTTAGAACCTCTGTTTAGGAATTATTGGTGCTTTTTGTGGTTTACAGCCATTGATCTCACTAGAATTTATGTGCTCACAGTACCTTGTTTAATCAATCTTTGTGTTAGTTGTGGTTTGTAACTGCGACCTTTTTTTATTAAAAATCAAAGAAATTGGCACTTTAGGTAATTATTTTGTTACTAATTTTAGTAAACAAAAAGTCTCAGTTACAAACTAAGACTTACTGAAAGCACCAAATTTTAGTGGAATAGTATTGTAGTCCTAACCTTTTAAAGGTTTACTCTTTTACTTTTGTTCCAATTCTAAGTCTAAGAGCATTGAGTTTAATGAACCCTGCCGCGTCTTTTTGGTCGTAAACGGAATCTTCTTCAAAAGTAACATGTTCTTCTGAATAAAGGCTGTAAGGTGATTTGCGACCGATTACTGAAACTGAACCTTTATAAAGCTTTAAGCGCACGATTCCAGAAACGTTAATTTGAGAAGCATCAATTGCAGCTTGAAGCATTTCTCTTTCTGGTGAAAACCAAAAACCATTATAAATTAATTTAGCATATCTTGGCATTAGTTCATCTTTTAAATGCATAGCTTCACGATCAAGAGTAATGCTTTCAATTCCACGATGCGCCGCAAGTAAAATTGTTCCACCGGGAGTTTCATAAACTCCTCGAGATTTCATTCCGACGAAACGATTTTCGACAATATCAGCTCTACCAATACCGTTAATACCACCAACTTCATTTAATTTAGTAAGAATTGTGGCTGGAGAAAGTTTTTCGCCATCAATAGCAATTGCATCGCCATTTTTAAATTCCACTTCAATGATTGTAGCAACGTCTGGCGCATTTTCAGGGGAAACAGTTCTTTGAAAAACATATTCTGGAGCCTCTATCCACGGATCTTCAAGAACCTTTCCTTCACTTGAAGTATGAAGTAAATTTGCATCAACTGAATAAGGCGCCTCACCTCTTTTATCTGTTGAAACTTCAATATCGTGCTTTTCAGCGTAAGCTATTAATTTGGTTCTAGAATTTAAATCCCACTCGCGCCAAGGTGCAATAATTTTAATATCTGGCTTTTTGGCGTAGTAAGAAAGTTCAAAACGAATTTGATCATTTCCTTTTCCGGTTGCGCCATGTGCAACTGCATCAGCTCCAACCATTTTAGCGATTTCAATTTGTCTTTTAGCAATTAACGGGCGAGCAATTGAAGTTCCAAGAAGATAGGTTCCTTCATAAATTGTATTGGCGCGAAACATAGGGAATACGTAGTCGCGAACAAATTCTTCGCGCAAATCTTCAATAAAAATTTGCTTAACACCAAACTTCTCAGCTTTTTTACGAGCAGGCTCAAGCTCTTCACCCTGCCCTAAATCGGCGGTGAAAGTTATAACTTCACATCCATAAGTTTCTTCTAGCCATTTTAAGATTACCGAGGTGTCAAGACCACCTGAATAAGCAAGGACGACTTTCTTTATTTTTTTATTTTCCATCATATTTTATTTTAATTGTAATTTTTTGAACTTTTAATTAGATTTTGGCGCTTAAGCAAGTCGGAAGAAAATACAATTCAAACCTTAAAAATCAATGAAATCAAAATTGAATTTAGCTAAGCGCAAATTTATTCTGCTGCCTTATTATATTTTAAGATCTTCAATTAGCGATACAATTAAGCAGGATGGTGTTGAACATGCTGGATATCTAGCTTTTTTGTCTATCTTGGCTCTTTTCCCTTTTTTAATTTTTCTATCCTCAATAGTAACTTATTTTGGAGATTCTGAAATTTGTAGTCATTTTATCCATCTGTTTTTGATTAATTTACCAAGTAATATTTCCTCTTCGCTAATGCCTAGAATTAACGAGATTGTTAATGGTCCGCCACAAGGAATTTTAACGGTAGCGATTATTGGAATTATTTGGACGGCATCTTCTGCAGTTGAAGGTCTTAGAACTATTCTCAACAGAGCTTCT
>JBLHNE010000080.1:0-6825 GCA_047619265.1 Rickettsiales bacterium
GCAAATTACTCGATTCTTCCTCGATACAAGTTTTAAGAGCCTTGGTAACGGTCATTTTAGCTTTCTTGGTTTTCTCAGAAGACCCAATTGCCTTGCCAATCATTTCACTAATATTAATCATTCCCATCATAGATCCCGGTAAGTCAACCGAGGAAGAAAAAGAGCTGGAAGAATTCTCCAGAACATCAATTTCAATTTCAGTATCGTCTAATTTTCCATCAAGTAATTTTTTACGGAATTTTTTCTTAGTTTCATCGCTGGCTTCATCGCCGACCAAAACTTGCAAAACTCGATCTTGCGCTTTTGATTCTGCTTCCACGGCAATTTTTTTACGCATTTCTTCGCGAGTCATTTTAATTGCCACTTCCATCAAATCGCGAATGATCGACTCAACATCTCTGCCCACATATCCAACTTCAGTAAACTTTGTCGCTTCAACTTTAATGAATGGAGCGCCAACTAAATTGGCAAGTCGTCTAGCAATTTCAGTTTTTCCAACTCCAGTTGGCCCAATACTTAAAATATTTTTTGGCACAATTTCTTCACGCATTGGGCTGGCAACTTGTTTTCTGCGATATCGATTACGAAGCGCAATTGCCACAGCTTTCTTAGCGTCGCTTTGACCAATAATATATTTATCTAGCTGAGCAACAATTTGCTTAGGAGTTAAAGAAAAAACTTTGAATTTTTCAGACATGATGAATTGTTTTTAATTAAAAATTAGGCGGTGGATTTTAAGGGCGAAGGGAGAAAAGACAAGGTAAAAATAGCGATGAATTATGAGTGGTGAATTTTTTAAAGTATGTTTTTAGACCCAAAATTGGAGTAGATAAATATTCACAAAGAAATTTTTGTGCGGTATTTTTCTTAAACATTCCTAATTTTAATGACTTGCTCTAAAAACTCATCACACATATTCATAATTCATCGCTATTTTTACCTTGTCTTTTCTCCCTTCCACCCTTAAAATATAACGCTTCTTTTCCTTAATTAAAACCCAACCACAAAAACAATGTTTGGCCTAATTGCAAAAAAATTCTTTGGCTCAGTCAATGACCGCAATATTAAATCTTTAGATTCTGATGTTCAAAAAATTAACGGCTTAGAACCAGAAATTTCCGCGTTATCGGACGTAGAATTAAAAGCAAAAACCACAGAATTTAAAGATCGCTTAAAAAAGGTGAAACCCTTGACGATCTTCTATGTGAGACTTTTGCTGTTGTGCGCGAAGCTTCAAAAAGAGTTTTAGGAATGCGCCATTTCGATGTGCAATTAATTGGCGGCATGATTTTACATTCAGGAAGAATTGCAGAAATGAGAACCGGAGAAGGTAAAACTCTAGTTGCAACACTACCTTGCTACTTAAATGCACTAACCGAAAAAGGTGTTCATGTAGTCACCGTCAACGATTATTTAGCAAAAAGAGATTCGGCTTGGATGGGACAAATTCACCAATTTCTAGGTATGACAGTTTCATGCATCACTAACGAATTAAACGATTCCATGAGAAAAGAAGCCTACAATTGCGACATCACATACGCCACCAACAACGAGCTGGGGTTTGATTATTTGCGCGATAACATGAAGTTTTCAATCGAAGAAATGTCCGGAAGGGGTCAAAATTTTGCCATTGTCGATGAGGTAGATTCAATTTTAATTGATGAAGCTAGAACTCCATTAATTATTTCCGGACCAACCGACGACAATTCCAAACTCTACGGCGACATCAATCAATTGATTCCTTTTTTAAAAGACACGGATTTTCAAATTGAAGAAAAAGAGCGTAATGTTTTTTTAACCGAAGAAGGGATTGAATCAATAGAAATATTACTTAGAAAAAATAATTTAATTACCCAAGATACTGGAATTTACGATGTGAATAATATCTCTCTAGTTCACCATGTGAATCAAGCTTTAAAAGCTCACAAAATTTTCAAAAATGAAATCGACTACATAGTTAAAGACGGATCAGTAATCATTATCGACGAATTTACTGGCAGAATGCAAGAAGGCAGAAGATTTTCCGACGGCCTGCATCAAGCATTGGAGGCTAAAGAAAAGGTTAAAGTTAAAAATGAAAACCAAACGCTGGCCTCAATTACTTTCCAAAACTATTTCCGCCTCTACAAAAAACTAGCAGGAATGACGGGAACTGCGGCTACCGAAGCGGTTGAATTTGAAGAAATTTACAGACTTAAAGTTGTAGAAATTCCAACTAACAGAAATGTTTCTAGAATTGATGAAGAAGATGAAATTTACAAAAATGAAGTTGAAAAATACAAAGCCATTATCAAGGTAATTAAAGATTGTAAGCAGCGCGGTCAGCCGATGCTAGTTGGAACAGTGAGTATTGAAAAATCTGAATATCTAGCAAAACTTTTAACTGGGGAAAAAATTCCTCACAAAGTTTTAAACGCTAAATATCACGAAAAAGAAGCCCACATTATTTCTGGCGCAGGAATTCCAGGTTCAATCACTATTGCCACCAATATGGCTGGTCGTGGAACCGATATTATGCTGGGTGGAAATCCAGAAATTTTAATCGAAGATGCAACAGCACAAATCGAAGATGCAGATCTTTTGCAAGAAAGAATTTCCGAGATTAAACAAAAAATCGAAGCCGATAAAAAAATTGCCATCGATGCTGGTGGGCTTTACGTTCTTGGAACTGAGCGCCACGAAAGCAGAAGAATTGATAATCAGCTGCGCGGAAGATCTGGCAGACAAGGAGATGTTGGAAAGTCGAAATTCTTTATTTCCCTAGAAGATGATTTGATGCGTATTTTTGGTTCAGAAAAATTGCAAGGAATGCTTTCACGCCTTGGTCTTAAAGACGATGAAGCAATTTTTCACCCTTGGATCACTAAAACTCTAGCTAAGGCGCAGAATAAAGTTGAAATGCGTAATTACGAAATTCGTAAAAACCTCATCAAATATGACGATGTCGTTAGTCAGCAGCGTAAAGTTATTTTTGAAAAAAGAATGAATCTAATCAAATCAGATGATGTTTCGGAGGAAATTAATCACATTCGTGAAGAAATTAACGAAGATATTGTTGGTAAACAAATTCCTAAAAGTTCTTACCCTGAAGAATGGGGAATAGAAACAATTTCTGGAGAAGTTCAAAGAATTTATGGCCTTAAACTAGACGTTCAATCAATAGCCGATAAAGAAGGCGTTGCCGATGTCGATATTTTAGCATTTATTCAAGGCGGAACCAGAGATCTATTTATTCAGCGCAAAGAGGTTTATGGAGAAATGGAACTTCAACTTCAAAAACAACTTTATTTAGCAACCCTAGATGAGGAATGGAAAGATCATTTGGCGTCACTCGATAAATTGCGCCAAAATATTAATCTTCGTGCTTACGCTCAAAAAGATCCGCTCATTGAATACAAAAGAGAAGCCTTTGGTTTATTTGAAGAAATGATGCTGCAAATCGAGGAAAGAACTCTGAGTAGATCTGCTCACGCGCAATTAAAAATCGATGAAGGAAAACAAGCAGAAATTGATATTCTAACTCAAATTGCCTCTAAACAAAAAATGTTTACCAGCAGAACCGATGCCAATGCAACATCTTTTGAAGGTGCCGCAACAGCGAATGGTCTTCAAAATAGATCACAAAATCAAGCTCCGGTTCGAACCAATGTTTCTGCCAAAGATCGTAATGCTAATGATATTTCTTCTTGGGGAAATGTAGGCAGAAATGAATCTTGCCCTTGCGGAAGCGGCAAAAAATACAAACAATGTCACGGTAAATTAGGCTAGGTAAATTAGGCTAGAAAGATAAGCAGAGGGTAGTGGATTTGGGTTTTTAGAATCTTCTTTGACGATATTATCCAGATTACAAGTTCCTGTAAAAAAAGGTGCCATCGTCGGCACCTTTTTTTTAGAACTTTAAAATGAAATTTAAACGGCAACTAATTATTTAAAAACTCTACTAAAAATTTGATCAATATTTTTAGTGTAGAAACCAAAATCGAAAATCTTCTTCAATTTATCTGCTCCTAAAAATTTATTTACTTGCCCGTCGGCCACTAACAATTCATAAAAATCAGAACCATCTTGCCAAACTTTCATCGCATTAGTTTGAACAATTTTGTAAGCATCTTCACGAGAAATTTTAGCTTCGTCGATTAAGGCGATTAGAACTTGCTGAGAAAAAACTAAGCCATTTAATTTATTGAGATTTTTCATCATGTTGTCTGGATAAACCAAAAGATTTTCAACAAGACCAATTAAGCGATTTAAGGCAAAATCAAGTGTTACGGTTGCATCAGGCGCCAACATTCTTTCAACTGAAGAATGTGAAATATCGCGCTCGTGCCAAAGAGCAACATTTTCCATTGCCGGAGTAACTGCCGATCTAACAATTCTAGCAAGGCCAGTTAAATTTTCTGACAAAACAGGATTACGCTTGTGCGGCATTGCCGAGCTTCCTTTTTGGCCTTTAGAGAAAAATTCTTCAACCTCTAAAACTTCAGTTCTTTGCAAATGGCGAATTTCAACAGCAATATTTTCGATGGAAGAAGCAATAATTCCAAGAGTTGCAAAAAATGCTGCGTGACGATCTCTAGGAATTACTTGACTAGAAATTTCCTCCTCGGCAAGACCAAGTTTTGTCGCAACATATTTTTGAACCGATGGGTCAATTGTGGCATGAGTTCCAACTGCTCCAGAAATAGCACAAACGGCAATTTCTTTTCTGGCGACAATTAGCCTTTCTTTATTTCTTTTAAATTCAGCGTAAAAACGCGCCATTTTGAGTCCAAAAGTTGTTGGCTCAGCGTGAATTCCATGACTTCTACCTACGCATAAAGTTAATTTATGTTTTTGTGCTTGTGCTTCTAAAGCTTTTAAAAGTCTTTCCAAATCATCAAGTAAAATTGCAGATGCTTGATCTAGCTGTTTAGAAAGACAAGTATCTAAAATATCAGAGCTAGTTAGTCCCATATGCACAAATCTAGAATTCTCACCAATTGACTGCGCCAAATTAGTTAAAAATGCGATCACATCATGTTTGGTTACAGCTTCAATTTCTGCAATTTCGCCTGCGTCAACTCGTCCTTTATCAAGAATTTCTTGTCCAACTCCAGCTGGAACAATTCCTAATTTTTCCATGGCTTGAACCGCATAGGCTTCAATTTCCATCCAGATTTGATATTTATTTTGTTCAGCCCAAATATTGGACATTTCTTTTCTTGAGTAGCGAGGGATCATAAAAAAATTATTAATGGTTAATGGTTCGTCTGGCGAAAGATTCCTTCCTGTCAGTTTTTAATACGGGATAGAATTTATATTAATTTAGTAATTTTCGAATCCATTAATAAAGAAAGTATTTCACTTTCATTTTCTAGCGAGGTTCTGAGCTTATAAATTCCAGCCATAAAATCACTAGAAATGTCGTTAGATCCATTAGTTCTGTTATAAACTATGGAATATCTATCGCCATTATTAGTTTTATTTGCATATTTTGTAAATAATTCAACTAAATCACGATCATATATATCATGCTCTCTAAGCCGAGTTGAATTACCAGCCGTAATATTTATGACAATTTTATGCAAACCTGCCGTGCTTTTTGGAACTATTAGGGTTATTTCTCCTTGATATTTGAAATCAATAAATTCAATTATTAACTTCCTAATCCCAATTTGCGTAAGTGTGTTGCCAATATTAGCTCTAGAAATTTTTTTGTATAGTTTTCCATAATTGGAAATTGAAACTAGAAAATCCCACAAACGAACAATCACTTTTAGAAACGCAAATAAGAAAACCAGCGATAAAATTTGATTATTCTTTTTATTAAATTCGGAATTTAAATCTAAAGGCTGTACCCAATCAAAATTTTTTGATACTTCAAAAGATGTAATAGTTGTGACTAAAATAATAAAAATAACAAAAAATGAGGTTTTTACCTTAAAAATATTTTCTAGAAAATTTCCACTTATCATGACTTAATTTTTTATATTTTTTTAAGAGTCAAAAAATTACTGTCTACTACCACTTTTTTACCTGTCTTTGCCTCTAATTCTTTACGAGCATTTCCCGCAATAGCGCCACCTTGTTTTGCAATTTTTTTACTCTCTTGAAAATTTTTTGGACTCACAGCTTGTGAAATATCTTTAGTTGAAACTTCAGCCAGCATATTTAAAACCAATTCCAAATTAGTCATATTGTCGCGCAAATTTTCTTTTTTTAATCCCTTCAAAGCCTTGTATTCTTTGGTGTTTTTGCTGCTCCAGCTTTTGGTAATAATATCAGTTAAGCTAGCAAATTGTTGTCCTTCTTTTAATCCTAACCTCTTCCATTCATTGGTTAATTCTTTTCTAATTTCAATGCTTTTGAGGCGTTGATTTATCCAATTCTGACTATAACCAAGATTGAGATATTGCTCCAAAGCCCTGTCGATGGTGAGTTCGGGGTCTTGCATTTCGTCCAATCTTTCACTGGCAATTTTTGCCAACCACAATTTAAAAGGCTCGGCTTTTGGCGATGGAATTGATTGAATAAGGCGAAAGAGTTGCTCATGCGTGGCAACATCGGTCATTCGCATTTTGCCATCAATTGCCTGCATTTTCAAACCGTGACAATTTGTCACGGTTTCACTTCCCTCTTCTTTTAAACGTTGTTTTAGTTTACGCCAATAAGCATTAGCATCTACGCTCCCAGTTAAAACATTAATCGCATCTGTATAGGTTCATAGTTTCGGTGACGGATTTTCATAAAAAACCATATAAATAACCGAGTTAAAAATCTTACTTTTTCTTACTCCTTTTCCTCTATTTTATCATCAACAATAACATCCAACATTTCCAAAGGTTT
>JBLHNE010000081.1:0-6794 GCA_047619265.1 Rickettsiales bacterium
AATAATCGATGATTTAAACAATGAATTCTTATTAATCTTCTCACTTAAATCGGCCACATCTGCGCTTTTCTCACTAACAATTCCAACATTTAATTTCACATCAATTGAATCTGAGTAAGTGTTTTTCAGGGCCAAAGACATTATTAAAATAAACAAGGCAGGCATAATAAAAAGCACCAGCAAAGCATGAATATCGCGCCCGATTAATAGAAATTCTTTTTTTAAAATATATTTAAACATCAATCTTTGTTCTGGGTTTGGTTTTGTAAATAGGTGATTTTATTCTGATTCAACCACAGTTGCAAACTACGATAGCGACTCTACAAGCACCGAAAAGTAGTATCTTCTAAATCCATATCCTCCTAATCCCTCAAATCTTCCTTTGTTAAAGATAAAAATGTTTTTTCTAAGTTTCTATCGCCAGACTTAATAAAAACATCCATTTTTTCTTGAAGAATGATTTTATTTTTATCCAAAATGGCAATTTCATCACAAAGATATTCGATTTCTTCCATGTAGTGCGAAGTGTAGATGATAGTGGTTCCGCTGGTTTTATTAATGCTCTTAATCACATCTAAAATATATTTTCTTGATTGGGGGTCAATGCCTACTGTGGGCTCGTCGAGATATAAAATTTTTGGCTGATTTAACAATCCAATAGCAATGTTTAATCGGCGTTTTACTCCGCCAGAATAAGTGTGAGACTGCTTATTTCTAAATTTTTCTAATGAAGCGGAATTAATGCAGTAATTTATTCTCTCTTTTAATTCTTTATTCTTCAGTCCATATAAAGCCCCGAAAAACTCTAAATTTTCATAAGCAGTAAGATCTGGATAGAAGGCGTAAGTTTGAGGAATATATGAGCTGATGGCTTTTATTTCTTTTTGATCTTTCTCAAAATCATATCCGAAAATGGTAATTTCTCCAGAATCTTTTGTGGTTAAATAATTAAGAATGGAAACTAAGGTGGTTTTTCCAGCCGCATTTGGCCCTAAAAGGCCAAAAATAGAACCAGCTTTGATATTCAAAGTGAGATTATCTAAAACTTTTAGATTTTTGTAAGATTTGATTAAGTGGGCTATTTTTATTGCCATGATTTTATGATGGTGACATAAATTTAACCTAGAATTGTGAGGGGCAATTTATCCTAGCTCTCAGGTAAGAAAGCTAGGTGAGGAAGATGGATTATTTTTTGTATGGATAAGCCATTGCCTTCATTTTAACTCCGTAAACCGTTCCTACAAAACCATATCTCCAATATTCTTGGATTTTAATATCGGTTATGTAATCTCCGCCAGCTTGCGCTTTTAAATTTTGCATTGCTCTTTCATGGCGACTATTAATCGCTATTGGTATGAATAAAAGCAATTGGAATCCACCAGCATTAGCTGATATCTCTCTACCATTTTCAAAATCAATTTTAGAGCGATCAAATTTTTTGCTAGAATTTCCCATTTGAATAGGAGTTCCTGCGCATCCAGAAAATGCTAAGCAAGCTAAAACCAAAAATCCTAAAATATTTTTATTTATCATTTTCATTATTTAATCTCCTTTATTGCTTCACCAGAAATAGTGACAGTTCTTCCAGTCCCAATAACCCACCAGAACCAAGATTCTTTATAGGTTACATCTATTAAAGATGTTGCTCCCGGAGCCTGCGATAAAGCATCTTGATATGCTCTAGAAACTCTAGAATTAATGCCCATAGGAATTGCATAATATGCCGTAGATACAACACCGAGAGATCCTGAAGCTGTTCCAGAAACTCTGCCTAATTTTTCATATTTAGCAGGAGGAGTTTTATATATGGTTTCAAATCTGCTGGCGCAATTTGACAAAAGGCCTACAGCCACTACAAGAGAAAAAGTTTTGAGTAGGAATTTATAATTTTTTAACATTTTTTTGAATTTTATATCAGGAAAATTGATGACGGAGAAATGAGTTTTTAATAAAAAAATTTGTACTAGTCAAATTATTTATCACAACTCAATTAAGATTTGCGTTTGCTAAAGCAATGAACAATTACTTTTCTTGGATCATATATTCCAAGAGTCCAAAAGGTCATCCAATAATTATGTACGAAATCGACAGATCCTAATTGCAGATTGTCTCCCTCGCAAATTGCCTGAGCATTAATATTTTTGGTTTGACCAATTCCTAAAAAGACAAAATGACTTTTGAATTTTATTTTGTAGTCTCCTCTGGTTTGAAGAGATTGTGGATCGACGATTACTTTTTGGTATGGTGCGCAAGATGAAAGTAAAATACAGATGCTAATAGCTAAAATTTTAAAATGTTTCATATCGTAATTATTTTTAGAATTATTGTTTGCAATAAATTTTAATTTCTTTTGGAGAATAGATGCCGACAGTAGCTATCATAATGACATATTGCACGGGGCTTTTTCTTAATTCTACGGAATGGACATTATCTGCTGAGCCACAATATTTAGTGGCGTCGAAAGTAGATCTTTGATACCAGCCCAAAATAACAAAATGTGAAGTGCCTTTGTGGGCAAGTGTTTTTGGTTCGGACTGGTAGTTGTCGCTAAACACCATTCTTTGAACGGCGCAAGAGGTTAATGTGCAAATTAATAAAGCAATTACAGCAAGTTTTTTTAACATATTTTTATAAATTATTTGTTACGAGAAATATAATCTTTAATATTTTGTGAAATATATACAAGCATCATGCGATCAGCAACTCCGAATGGGCCATTAAACACACTCGCGCTGCGATAAAATTCTGGATTTGCAATAATTTCTCCCGTTGAACTATCAACAAAACTTACTTGCATTAAAACTGCCGAATTTCCTGCCCATGCACCAACCCAAATGCGCGCACCGGTGCCAATGAATTTTATTTCTTTAACATATGGAGTTATTTGTAAAGTTCGTGTTTTGTTTTTTGAGAATTCTTGATCTAAATGAATTTTTTTATAATTAGGAAAAACTTCTTTTAACTCTTTTGATAAATTTTCATCAATTTTCTTTAAAGCTTTTTTATTTGCATTGTGAGATGCAAATTTTGGATCTATTTCCACTTCTTTCATTTCAACATTTTTAAATTCACTAAATTTAACTTTAGGCGCTTCTGGTGCAGATTTTGGTTGTGTGATATTAGTTGCGCAGTTGCTGAGCATTAAAATTGCAACGGCAAGAGCTAGAACTGTTCTGATATTTTTCATTTTTTATGATTGGTGGTTTTTTGAATTTGGCTTTGAATGATTAAGGGCGAAATCTTAATAATGCGTCATAAATTGTCAATTACATTTAATATTGATTTTTGGCTTTAAAAAAGTAGATTGTAGAAATTTTTTACCCAAAAGAATCATTAAATAATCATCACTACACTTAAGAGATAAAACATGAAACAAGAGCAATTAGAGCAGGAAATTAAAGAATTAATCATTGAATCTTTAGATTTGGAAGACATTACATCAGGTGAAATTAAGTCTGAAGATCCACTATTTATTGATGGTCTTGGTCTAGATTCAATCGATGCTTTGGAGCTTGGAATAGCACTTAAAAAGAAATATAATTTAACTTTGAAAGGTGAGAATAAAGATAATAAAGAATATTTTTATTCCGTTCGCACTCTAGCCGCATTTGTTGCTCAAAATATTTCCCAAAAATAAGATGAAAATTAACGATCAAATCAACAGCAAAGAGGAACTATCTAATATTATCGTTGATATTTTAGTAAAAGATTTTGAATGCCCAAGAGAGAAGCTAACCCCAGATGCTCAACTATTTACAGATCTTGATTTAGATTCAATCGACGCAGTAGATTTGGTGGTTAAATTACAACAAATTACTGGCAAAAAAGTTGATCCAGAGTCATTTAAGAAAGTCAGGTCGTTGCAAGATGTTGTCGATGCTGTCTATTCTCTTTTCTCCGAAAAAAAAGAATAAATAATGTCAAACAAAGTTAAGATTCTACGATTGGCATATTTTTTGTTATTTATTTTATATCCGGTTGCAATTTTTCTGGGCTTTAAGTTTTTTGGCGCCAGAGCCGCATCTCTACTGCTTTTGGGAATTATTCTCTTTTATTTCCTATCTTTAAAAAACGATCAGAAATCCTCCCGATTACAAAAATACAGCGTTATTATTGTCGCTTCGGCGCTTTTGATTTTGGCGCAAATTTCCAATCAAATTTTCTTTGTTAAAATCTACCCAGTGGCGGTCAATCTCATTTTCCTTGCCGCCTTTTCCTACAGTTTGTTTTCTGGTCCTTCAATGATTGAGAAATTTGCCAGAATTTATGATAAAAACCTCTCCGCAAAGGCAATTTCCTACACTCGAAAAGTGACGATTATTTGGTGCGTATTTTTCATTTTTAATGCCTCAATTTCTTTGTACACCACGCTTTTTTCATCGATTGAAATTTGGACTCTCTACAATGGATTCATTTCATACATGATTATGGGGGCATTATTTGCTGGTGAATATGCTGTGCGTTATTTTGTGATTAAAAAAGATGAATAAATTTTTTACCTCACCACTAAGAAACCAAACCAAACCGGTATTTTTATACAAAAACCATACAATTTATGGCGCTAAATTTACTGCTTCCGTTAATTCACTAGCTGCACTTTTAAGCCAATCTTCTAAAAATAAGTGGGCAATATTTTCAGCTGATACTTTTCTGTTTGCTATTGGTTTTTTTGCGTTACTCAAGGCTCGGAAAACCATAATTTTGCCTCACAATATTCAAGCCGAAACCCTTAATAATCTCGATGCAGAAGCTTTTTTGTTTGACGATGAAATCATTCCACATCAAGAAAATCCAGCTCAAACCAACCTTCAATCGGAAGAGATTAATCCGAATAGTAAGATTATTTTTTTAACATCAGGCTCTGGCGGAACTCCGAAATTGATTAATAAGAATTTTGGAAATTTGCAAATGGAAGTGAAAGATTTGTTGCAACAATTCGGCGAAGATTTTTTAAATAAAACTTTTATTGCAACTGTTAATCATCAACATATTTACGGATTAATTTTTAAATTATTGCTTCCTTTAAAAGCTGGGAATTTAATTAATTCTCATTTGACGGAAACATTTGAGGAATTGGCAAATTTTCAAGATGCGGTTTTAATTTCCAGCCCAGCTTTTTTGAAGCGATTGCCCCAAAATGCCGAAATTCCAAATATGAAGGTTTTTTCATCGGGAGGATTATTGAAATTAGATGATGCTAAAAATTGTGCATCAATTTTTGGTGATTTTCCAATCGAAATATTAGGAAGTACAGAAACAGGAGGTATTGCGTACCGAAGACAAAAAGATGGTCAGATTTGGCATAAATTTGCTGCAGTTGAAATTAAAAATGGCACCGAAAATTATTTAATGGTTAAATCGCCCTATGTTTTTGGTGATGAATTTATTGCCACCGGAGATGCGGCGGAATTATTAGATGATGGAACTTTTCTATTAAAAGGCAGAATTGATCGCATTGTAAAAATTGAAGAAAAAAGAATTTCCTTAAATGAAATTGAAAATAATTTGCTTAAGCATTCATTTATTAGTAGTTCTTATGCAATTATTTTAGACAGTTCTAAAAGACAAATTATTGGCATGGCGGCTCAGCTTAGTCAAGATGGTGAAAATTTCTTGAAAGAAAATAGTAAATCAGAATTAAATTCAATTTTGCGCCAGCATTTATTACAATATTTTGAAGCAATTATTATTCCGCGTAAATGGCGATTCGTTAAAAATATTCCCATCAATTCCCAAGGGAAAATATTGGTAAATGAAATAAAAGATTTATTTAAAAATGAAAATTCCAACCATTAAAAAAACCCAAGAAGAGGAAGGTAAAATTGAATTGATTTTATCATTTCCAAAAAATGCCATTTATTTTCAAGGTCATTTTCCGCAAATTAAAATTCTCCCCGGTTTTGCACAAGTTCATTTTGCTATGCATTTTGCCCAGAAATATTGGTTACTTAAGAGTGATTTATCAAATATCAAAAAGCTCAGATTTACTAAAATTATTACTCCAAATACCGATATTTCTTTGGTTCTTGAAAATCATTTACCTAAAAAAATTACCTTTAAATATTTAACAGGCAATATCGGCGGAGATATTTCGCATTCTTCTGGTGAAATTCATTTTGATGAAAATAAATAATGCCAAAATAATGTCTGCATCAGATTTTAATCCCTGCATCATCGTTCCAATCTACAATCACGGAGAGCTTTTTAAAAAATGCCTTCCAGAAATTTTAGTGCATAATATTCCATTAATAATTATTGATGATGGCAGCGATTCAAGGACTCAAAAAATTCTCCAAAAAATCATTTCAGAAAATCCGCAAATAACTTTATTTAGCCTAGATACCAATCAAGGCAAAGGCGCGGCTGTTCTTTGTGGTTTTGAAATTGCCGCCCAAAAAGGTTTCACTAATGCCATGCAAATTGATGCCGACGATCAACATTCATTTAGTGATATTCCATTATTTTTGAATTTGGCAAAAACCAATCCTAATTGCGTTATTAATGGCACTCCAATTTACGATTACAGCGTTCCTAAATTCCGCTTGTATGGCAGAAAAATCACTAATTTTTGGGTGAGTTTAGAAACCTTATCTTTGGACATTAAAGATGCGATGTGTGGTTTTAGGGTTTATCCGATTGATTCGGTAATAAAAATTTGCGGAAAAAATATGGCCAAAGGAATGGCCAAAGGAATGGGATTTGATACCGAAATTATTGTTAGGCTTTATTGGCAAGGTCTTGGAATCGTCAACCAACCAACTAAAGTTAAATATCCTGTCAGCGGAATTTCACAT
>JBLHNE010000082.1:0-6702 GCA_047619265.1 Rickettsiales bacterium
AGTAAAAGCAGAATTTTTTGCCCGAATAGCTCAGTTGGTAGAGCAAAGGATTGAAAATCCTTGTGTCCGTGGTTCAAATCCGCGTTCGGGCACCACTTACTCTTCTAAAATCTCCTTCTTTTCTTATTCCTCCACATAAATTTTTCTAAACATAAATCTTTAATCTCAAGCCATTTTTTAATCTTTCAGATTTAACTCTCTTTAAATTATAGATATTAAAAATATTGGTAAAAAATATCCAATATGAAGCTTACTGATGGAATTTTTTAAAAACTTCGCATAATAGTTAAATCATCAATTGGGCACCAAATTTTTGGTACCCGCATAATGTATAATAGGTTTGCTTAAAGGCTACTTTTAAGCATCCAAGCGGCTTTATCGTGAACTTCTAATCTAGCAATCAACATATCCGCAGTTGCTTCGTCACCTTCTTCGGCAGCAATCTTTAAAGCGTCTCCGATAATTTTAACTAAAGTTTTATTGTCATCATAAAGCTCTTTAGTCATCACGCCCATTATTGCTTTTTCATTTCCAGCAACAATTTGTGCGCCATTTCCAAAAGCATCAAAACTAGCAGGAACTAAAACATCTAAAGCTCTAATTCTTTCAGCAAGAAGATCGATTGCGACAGCTAATTCTTCATATTGAAGACCAAATAATTCGTGCATTCCTTTAAAATTTGGACCAGTCACATTCCAGTGATAGTTTTGGGTTTTAAGGTAAAGAGCGTAGCTGTTAGCAAGAACAGTTTGTAGTGATCTAGCGGTATTTTGATTGTTCATAATAAGCTTTATTTTTATTGTTGAATTATACAAATTAATTGCCAAAAGAGCCTATTAATTTGTGATAATTTTAGTTATTAAAGATCGATAGAAGCAAGTTTATTCATAAAACCAGAAATAAGTTTTGGCGATTTTACTCCCTTAGTTTCTTCAATTCCGGAAGATAAGTCAACCATTGTAGAATTGGTATTTTTAAGAGCTATTTCAATATTATTAATATTTAAACCTCCCGACAAAAACCAATTTTTATTGGTTTTTAAATTACAGAGAATGTTCCAATCAAAAGATTTTCCAGAACCACCAATTTCAGCCACTTTAGCATCGAACAAAAAATAATCGGCGATCTGTTCGTAATCCTTAATTTTTTCCAGGTCTTTTTCCTCACTAATTGCAAAAGCTTTAATAATTGGCAGATTGAATTGTTTTTTAATTTCCAAAATTCGCGTCAGATCTTTGTTATGAATTTGCAAAAAATCTGGCTTTAAATATTTAATTATCTGAATAATATCTTCGTCAGAAGGGTTTACAATAACAGCAACCTTCTTAATTTCTTTTGGAATGTCTTTAGATATTTCGCCAGCATTTTGCGGTGAAATATTGCGCTTTGAGGCAGGATAAAAAACAAAACCAATAAAATTGGCTCCACATTCAACTGCCAGATCAACAGTTTTTTTGGTAGTGAAACCGCAGAGTTTGGTTTTGATTTTCATTTATATTTTTTAAAGTTTAAGTCCAGCAGGAAGCTGCATTCCGCCAGTTGCAGATTTTACTGCGCTGCTCGAAGCATCGTCAGCTTTTTTCTTGGCATCGTTAAAAGATGCAACAATTAGATCTTCTAAAACATCTTTTTCATCAATTAAAATTAATGAATCGTCAATCATAACTTTTTTAGCAACTCCGTCTCCAGAAATAGTAATTTTAACTAATCCGCCACCTGCGGAGCCTTCATATAAAACTTTTTGCAATTCTTCTTGAGCTGATTGCATTTTCTTTTGCATTTGTTGAGCTTGACGCATTAAACCTTGAATATCCATTTTATTATTAGTTTTTGATGATTGTTAAAAATTGATGAAATTTATATTTAGTAATCTGATAAATTCTGTCAAAATAGTCGTCTTTGTCAATCTTTTCTAAGGCGAATAAAGGAATTTCGTGAATTTTTTTACCAGCAGACTCAACAATTAAAATACCAACTTTTTGATCTTTTGCGATTGGAGCGTAAAGAGGTGATTTATATTTTGCTATAAATTTCAAACCTTTTAGCGAATATTTAGGAACGGTAATTACAATATTATGTTTGGTTCCTAGAGAAACTTTATTTTTCTTACCCAGCCAAACTGAAGATTTGGCGATAATTTTATTTTTACTCGGAATGTTAATTTTAACAAAATTATCAAAACCATAATCAAGCAATTCGACAATTATCTTATTTCTCTGTTTAGAACTTTCTGCCTCGTTAGTAATAGCAATTAATCTTCGCCCTTCCCTAGTTGCAGTTCCAACCATTCCAAAGCCGCCTTTGCTGGTGTAGCCAGTTTTCATTCCAGTCGCACCTCGATATCCGTATTTAATTAAAGGATTATAATTCGAGCGAGAAATATCTTGATAGGTAAACTTGTCCTCCAGAAAATAATAAGAATATTCAGGAAAATCGTCGATAATTCTAGTAGTGAGAAGAGCCAAATCTCTAAGGCTCATATAATGATTGTTTTGATTAAGTCCGTGAGGGTTTTCAAAGTTACTATCTTTTAGTCCTATTTTTTTAGCCGTTTCATTCATTAATTGTGCAAAACCATCAATACTTCCCGATGCCGCTTGAGCCAAAGCAACCGCAGCATCGTTACCAGAAACTATTAAAAGACCAGAGAGTAATTTATCGATACTAACAACATCGCCATAGTTCAAAAACATTTTTGAGCCAGTTTTTTTCCAAGCATCTCTACCAATCAAACATTGATCGAAAAGGTTGATTTTTCCTTCTCTTACTAGGCTAAAAATAACATAAGCTGTCATTAATTTAGTCATTGAAGATGGCGCAATTCTATCGTCAGCGTTTTTTTCCAGAAAAATTTCTTTAGTATCTTGGTCAATAAGAAAAAGATAATTGGCAGCAGCTACATTGGCATATTTACCATCGCTGGCAAAAGAGCTCTGGCAGAAAAATATCGTCACTAGAGATGTGGCAATGCTCATTTTTAGACTCGAGCCTAGAGCTGGCGTGACAGATTTTAATATTGGCAGTATTTTGCTTTTAAAAAAATTATTTAGGTTTTTCTTAGTTGTCATTTGAAGCTTCCGGAGCTGGTATTTTTTTAGCTAGAGAAACTTGATCAAGATTTTCATCTATCTTCTTAACTTCTTTTTTAGTCTCTTTAATTTTACCTTCTATAATTTCCTCTTCCTTAATCTCTTCTCCTATAATTTCCTCTTCCTTAATCTCTTCTCCTATAATTTCCTCTTCCTTAGATTCATCTTCTTTTCTTTTTTCAAAATATTTCCTTCTTTGAGCTTGTTCTTCCTGTTTGATTAATTTTTCGCTAATCATTCTATCTTCCGAGCTAGTTAATTTTTGAGCAAAATCAAAATCTCTTTGCAAAGCTACACGATCGATTAATCGATAATTTTTATCTCCAAGATCAGTAGGAACTCCGAAGGAATCGTGAGTTGGAATTTTAATATCGTCGAAAGATAATATGTCTCTACCATAAGAATATGGGAAATTATCAGGATTATAACTCACGTGAAACATTTCTTCAGGAAGCTCGACTGTTTTTCCTTGCAGTAGAGTTTGCATGTCTGGCAAAAATTCTTCAGGAGGTTTAGGCATAAAAATTTGCGAAGTATCAATAAAGGCAGTTTTTGCCGTTTCAACATTATCAATACCAAAAGCTTGAACAGGATCTTTCTGAATTTTACTATTTGATCTTTGCTCTTGATTAGGTGAAACTATTGTTTCCCTCTGTATATTTATGGCTTGAACTTCAGATTCATATTGTCTTAGAAAATTACGATTGGCATCTTGAGATTTGTCTTGGCAAGAAGAGACGGAAAGCAAAAAACATAAAGATAGACACAAAATAGCTGGTTTTGCTGGGAATATTTTGAGATTATTAATAAAGAAATTAATCACCTTATAACAATGTTTGACTTTGCTGATAATTTTTATTTGCGAAAAAATTCTCTCTTCATTCACAAAAACATTTCTAAAGCGACATATTTTAGCATTATTTAACAATGAAAGCATCTGTATAACCTTCATTTTTAGCCGCATTTAAAATAGTTTTTTCTGTATTTTTTGAGATTGGGCCAAGTAAAACTCGATAGATTTTTTTAGCTCCCAAAGTAGTTTCTTGAATTTTTCCACCAATTATTTTTTGAGATTCAGATAACGCCTTATCAGCATTTTCTTTAACCGAATAAGAGCCAATTTGAACAAAAGTTTCTGTCTTGTTTTTAGGTTTAGCGGAGACAGCAGCTCCATCGGTTACTGCTTTTTTTGGAGCGCTTTCTTTGAATTTAAATATTTTTTTAGGAGAATTTTCCAAAATTGGAGCTTCCTGAATTACTGCTTCAGTTTCAATAATTTGATCGCCTACCACATCGTAGGAAACAATTTCTGCAGGAATTATTTCTACAGAATCTAGTTGCAAGACAGGCTGCTCTGTGCTCAATTGTGAAGCAGAATTTACATCCTGAATATTTGCAGAGACATCTTTTATGGGCGATATAGCTTCTGGTAAATTGTTTGGAGTTGCGCTTTCAATAAATGGAGCAGCATTTGCAGATCTATTGTCTATTACCGGCCTGTTGTAATTATTTTGAGATGGAATTTTATCGCTAGAGGCATCAGTAGATTGAATGAGGCTTTGACTTGCTTGGTCTTTTTGCTCTTCAATTATCTGAGCATTACCTGCAGGTATAAATCTTTTAACCGGTTTAGTGGCATTGCCGTTTAAATCAACAATACGAATTTCTGTAGGACCATCGTTATTTTGGTAAGGAAGAGCGCAAGAAGAAAGAGCGATTAGAGATGATATTAATATGAATTTTACAGAAGATGTTTTTGACATTTAAGTAATGTTGCTGATTAATAATAATAAATAAATTTAGTAAAATAATTAACAAAAGCAACCGCTTAATTTATCAATTCCCATTAGGTTAAATAAGGTTTAAAACCCAAGAATTAGAAATAATTAAGGCCTCCATTCAGGAAAATGAATTATTTTCTCTGCATTTTATGTTTAGTTTTAGTTACTCCAGTGTCTCTTTTCTTAGAAAAAGTTTTTTCAGTTTTTCCTTCAAACGGATTATCGCTTTTACGAACTAACAAGCGAATTGGGGTTAGTTTTAAATTGAAATATTCACGAAGAGAATTCATCAAATAGCGCGTATATGCGCCAGCAATAGCTTTTGGATAGTTAGTAAAAACTGCAAAAGTTGGCGGGCGTTTTTTTGCTTGAGTGATATATTTTATTTTAGTTGGTTTACCGCGAACTAGAATTGGAGAATGCTTATTTGTCGCAATTGCAAGCCAATCGTTAAGTTTGGTGGTTGGAATATATCTTTGCCATTCTTCATAAACCTTAATAGCATATTGCAAAGTTTTTTTAACATTATGATTATTAATGGCAGAAATTGGAATGATGGGAGCGCCAACAATTTCAGGCATTGTTTTGTCTAGTTTGGCGCGAATATCTCTAATCATTTCGTCTTTATTAGGAACTAGATCAAATTTATTAATAGCAAAAACTAAACCACGACCTTCTTCCAAAACCATTTGCGCAATCGCTAAATCTTGGTGATCTAGAATTGAATCCATTGTTTGCGCTTTATGTTGAATGCTGGCAACGTCGATAAGCATAATTACCACTTGGGCAAAACGAATTGAGCGCAGTGAATCTGCTACCGAAAGTGTTTCTAATTTTTCTTGCACACTGGCTTTTCGTCTAATTCCTGCCGTGTCAATTAAGCGAATTTGATAACCTTCAAACTCCCAATCAACAGCAATTGCATCGCGAGTTATGCCAGCTTCTGGGCCGGTTATTAAGCGATCTATTCCAAAAAGGGCATTTAAAAAAGTTGATTTTCCTGCATTTGGCTTACCAATAACCGCAATTTGAATTCTTTTCTCATTTTCTTCTTCAATAATTTCTTTAAAATCTTTGTGATATTGATCATAAAAAGGCTCAATCGCATCATAAAGTGGGCCAAAACCTTCTTTATGTTCAGCGGAAATTCCCACCATTTCATTAAAACCAAGCTTATAATATTCACTTCCAAAAAATTCCCCATCTCGGCCTTCTTGTTTATTAACCACCAAAACAGCATTTTTATCAGAATTTCTAAGCCAATTTGCAAAATGTAAATCTGCCGAATTCACTCCCGATTTTCCATCAACCACAAATAAACATAAATCAGCGTCAACCACCGCAATTTTTGTTTGCTCGACCATTCTTTTTTCTAAAGCGGCAGTGGCAATTTCATTTTCAAGACCTGCCGTGTCGATAACCATAAATTCCATTGGCCCTAATTGACCCATCGCTTCACGGCGATCTCTGGTGACTCCCGGCATGTCGTCAACAATTGCTAAGCTTTTGCCGACTAATTTATTAAATAGGGTAGATTTGCCAACATTTGGCCTGCCGATGACAGCAATTTTGAAAGTCATTTTCTAGTAATTGAATTGGGAATTTTTAAGAAAGATGATTATGTTTAAGCATTGCAGAAAAACAAATCAAAATTTGATAAATTACAAAAACGCAGAATTATCCCCACCATGAGATTTTGATGCTTGCACTTGTATAAGAGCTCTTCTTAAATCTTCTGATTTACAAACTATGCCACCAATTCTTAAATCTGGATTTTTTCTTAAGTTTGTAAGGTCTGCTTCTGGTGGATTAATTACATTATCTTTTGAATC
>JBLHNE010000083.1:0-6692 GCA_047619265.1 Rickettsiales bacterium
GAAGTGATTGCAGCGGTTAATGTTGTTTTACCATGATCAACGTGACCGATTGTTCCGATGTTGACATGTGGTTTAACACGAGAGAATTTTTCTTTAGACACTGTTTAAAAACAATTAACGTTAATATTAAATAGAAAAACTAGACAAAAGTATTCTTTTAAAAAAAATCTTTTGGAATAGTTTTTACACTATGCATTATGAACAATTTTTATATTCAGAATATTTTAATTACTAAATTAAAAATTCGGAATAAATAATATTTGGATTAAATAAAATCACAAATTTAAAACCATCTACAGAAGGTTGAAAACAGAGGGTTTAGACTCGTTAACGACTCTTCCACTCAAAAAGAGGGCTGGAATATAAAGGCTAAACAATTAAGAAGCAATAGATTTTTTAATTAATTTATTAATTATACTTTTTTAGCACGAATTTCATCAGCCACGGCAGTTGGAACTTGTTGGTAAGACTCGAATTCCATTGCATATTGGGCGCGACCTTGGGACAAAGAACGCAAGCTATTTACATAACCGAACATTGATGCAAGAGGAACTTTAGCAGTAATTACTTGCACATTGTCTCTGGCTTCTAAGTTATTAATTTGACCTCTTCGACTATTAATATCGCCAATTACGTCACCCATATATTCTTCTGGTGTTACGACCTCAACTTTCATCATTGGCTCAAGAAGAACTGGACCTGCTTTTTCCATAGCTTCTCTGAATGCGCTCCGAGCGGCAATTTCAAAAGCTAATACACTAGAATCAACATCGTGATATGCGCCGTCAAGTAATCTGGTTTTTACCCTAACTACTGGGTATCCAGCTAAAAATCCGTTTCCTTTGGCAGAAATCAAACCTTTCTCAACGCCTGGAATAAATTCTTTAGGAACTCTTCCTCCGGTAATTTTACTTTCAAAAACATAATCTTCTTCTCCGTCAGCAGGAAGAGGTTCAAAGGAAATTTTAACTTTCGCGAACTGACCAGAACCACCTGATTGTTTTTTGTGGGTGTAGTCAATTTCAACTTTTTTGGTAATTGTTTCACGGTAAGCAACTTTTGGCTGACCGATGTTAGCATCGACTTTGAACTCCCTTTTCATTCTATCAATGATAATCTCAAGATGAAGCTCACCCATTCCTTTAAGGATGGTTTGCCCAGACTCTTGATCACTTTCAATTGTTAGTGAAGGATCCTCCGAAGCTAGTCTTGATAGTGCAATACCCATTTTTTCTTGATCTGCTGTTGATTTTGGCTCAACAGAGACTTCAATAACAGGATCAGGGAAAATCATTCTCTCTAAAATGATTTTATTATCGGTATCAGCTAAAGTATCTCCCGTTGTGGTATTTTTTAATCCAGCCAAAGCTACAATATCGCCAGCATAAGCCGACTTTACATCTTCCCTATTATTAGCATGCATCAATAGAATTCTTCCTGCTCTTTCTTTTGTTCCTTTAGTGGTATTATTAAGTCCCATACCAGATTCAAGAACTCCGGAATAAATTCTAACGAATGTTAACGATCCAACAAAAGGATCTGTCATAATCTTAAAGGCAAGCCCAGCAAATTTCTTATCTTCACAAGTAACTTTAATTGGCTCTTCGCTGTCTAATTTTGTTCCACGTATAAAGCCGATGTCTTTTGGACTTGGTAAATAGTCAACAATTGCATCAAGTAAGGTCTGAACACCTTTATTCTTAAATGCAGTTCCGTTTAAAATTGGGACGAAAGAAGCGTTGACAGTTCCTTTTCTTATGCAAGATTGTATTTCTTCAAAAGAAATTTTTTCACCATTTAAGTATTTTTCCATTAAATCATCGTCTTGCTCAACAGCCGTTTCAACCATTTCAATGTGATACTTTTCAGCTTTGTCTTTTAAATCAGCTGGTATTTCTTCGTAAGTGAAGTCAGCGCCCATTGTAGCATCTTTCCAAACAACCGCCTTCATTCTAACTAGATCGATTAATCCAGCGTAATCTTCGCCTTCACCGATTGGAAGTTGAATGACCAATGGCTTTGCTGCAAGTCTAGATTTCATCATTTCTACACATCGGTAGAAGTTTGCTCCGGTTCTGTCCATTTTGTTGACAAAACACATTCTTGGAACTTTATATTTATTGGCCTGTCTCCAAACAGTTTCTGATTGAGGCTCAACACCTGCAACAGCATCAAATACAGCAACCGCACCATCAAGAACTCTGAGTGATCTTTCTACTTCAATTGTAAAATCAACGTGTCCTGGGGTATCGATAATATTAACCCTGTGATCTTTCCAAAAACAGGTTGTAGCAGCAGAAGTGATTGTTATTCCTCTTTCTTGCTCTTGTTCCATCCAATCCATTGTGGCATCGCCATCATGAACTTCGCCAATTTTGTGAGATTTTCCAGTGTAGAATAAAATTCTTTCGGTTGTGGTCGTTTTTCCAGCGTCGATATGCGCCATAATACCAATATTGCGATACTTATCAATTGAAATTTCGCGTGCCATAAATTTAGTAAATTATGAATTATAAATGATGAATGATGAATGTGCTTATCGGGATATTACCAGCGATAATGAGCAAAAGCTTTATTTGCTTCAGCCATTTTGAACACTTCTTCTCTTTTTTTCACTGCCCAACCTTTGTTGTCAGAAGCTTCTCCAAAAGCAAAAACAATTTTGTCGGCTAGATTTCTTCCTGAAGATTTTTGAATGCCGGTTTTTAGCCATTTAAGAGCAAGGGCTGTTCCTCTGCGCTCGGAAACTTCAACCGGAATTTGATAGGTTGCACCTCCAATTCTTCTTGATCTAACTTCGATTCTTGGAGTAACATTATCTACAACTTGCCTAAATACTTCCAAGGCATCTTTCTTCATTTTTTTCTCAATAATGGCGAAAGCATCGTAGATTGATTTTTCAACTACAGATTTTTTGCCATCTTCCATCAAACGGTTGATTAGCTTAGTGATGATTACTTGACCGAATTTAGCATCAGGAATAATTTTTCTTTTTGGGGCTGCTCTTCTTCTCATTTTAAATTACAAGTTTATTGATTAGTTAATTAGATTTAGGACTTATTTACTTAGGCTTAACGGTGCCATATTTAGAGCGAGATTGCTTACGGTTTTTAACGCCTTGGGTATCAAGAGATCCTCTAACAATATGGTAACGAACACCTGGCAAATCTTTCACTCTTCCACCGCGAATGCTAACAACACTATGCTCCTGAAGGTTGTGACCTTCGCCAGGAATATATGCGATAACTTCAAAACCGTTGGTAAGCTTGATACGGGCAACTTTACGAAGTGCTGAGTTAGGTTTCTTAGGAGTAGTTGTATAAACCTTTGTGCAAACTCCCCTTTTTTGTGGGCAAGCCTTCATTGCAGGAACCTTGTTTTTCTTGACTTGTTTAACTCTTGGATTTCTAACCAATTGATTGACTGTAGGCATTATTTTATAATTAAATTTATGCTGAGAATTGACTCAAATCTTCTTAAGTTTTCAAAGATGATTGAGTAAAAAAGAGGCGGCATTCTAGGTAGGGTAATTTTATAGTCAAGAAATTTTGTATTATTTTTCGATAAAGAAACGTATTTTTTGCAAATATTCCTGTGGATTTTTGATTGTAACAAAAGAATCTTTAGGGGTAAAAAATAAATCGTGAAGTCTGGTTAATAGAAACCTGAGAGAAGCTCCAACTAAAGCAACTTTTAGAAATGCAATTTCCTCTTCCGACATAGGACGAATTTTTTGATATTCCGCCAACATAAAATTATATTTTTCTTGATCGAACTTATTAAATTCATCAAAACACCAAGCATTAATTATTATAGCAAGATCATAAATAAATAAATCATTAGCAGCAAAATAAAAATCAATTACCCCACTTAGATTGCCTTTCTCATCAAAAAAAACATTATCCGGAAAAAGATCAACATGAACAACTCCACTAGAAAAATTAACTCGCCAATTATCATCCAAGAAATCGATGTATTTCTTAATTTCCGACCTTAAGCCCGGTTGATGATTCTCAATTTGATCAGAAATTTTATTAAATAAAATTCTCCAACCAGAAATTCCTAAATCATTTTTTCTAACTTCTTTGAAATCAAGAACTGCGTTATGTAGTTTAGCGGTAATTTGACCAATTTCAGCGCAATGATTTTTGGTAATTAAAGAATATAAACCACTATCTTCTGGTCTTAAGGTTGCTCCACTTAAAAAACTAACAATTGAAGCTGGTTTATTTTTTAGAGATGAAATTATGGCTCCAGAATTATTTTTAATTGGCTTTGGACAACAAATTCCACGACTCGCCAAATGAAGTTTTAAATTCATAAAAAATGGCAATTCATCTGCGTTGATTCTGCTTTCAAAAATGGTCAATATGTATTGATTAGTATCTGTTTTCACGATGAAATTAGAATTATCAATCCCATCCATAATTTCTTTAAAAGAAACTAGCTTTCCGATTTGATAATTTTGCTCGATGAAATTTGCAATTTCTTGATTGGTTAATTTTGTGTGTACTGCCATTTTATTGTTTTTCTTAAAATTTATTTTTTATCTTCCAGTTCTTGGTGTTGTTTCCAAGATTTTTGCCATTTAAAATTGGAATTAACATTATTAGACCAAGATTTTTTACCATCTTGATCGGTTTTCTTGTAAAAAGATTTTGTGTTATCCGCAAATTTCTTTTCTGCCTTAAAGCCATTTTTAACAATTAGATCGCCAGTGAAAATAGCAATGTCTTTGTCAATCAAACTCTTAATGTGCGGATTAAAAATTTCTTTCATCCATTTTGAAGTATTAACAAAAAACTCTTCGACTTGAGTTGTTAAAAAATTACCGTCGCTCCTAACATCTCTCGAGATACTTAATAGCTCAAAATATCTAGCAAATAATTCTGAAGGAATTTTTGTTGTAGGGTAGGACTTTAAAGCATCGACCATTAATCTTTTAATTTGCGCCGATAACGCCACATTGTCTGGCTTTCTGTTCTTTAAATCGAAGCCGACAGCCTTTCTGAAACCTTTATTTAAATCAAAACCACTTTCAGCAGCAACGCAATGAGCTAATTCGTGAGATAGAACACTAACTTCAAAATTACGAATGATGATTTTATGATCTAATTTGCGCACAAAAGCACTCATAATCTTATCGTAAAAGTTTTTTTGATTAGTGATGCAGCAACCTTCGTCGGTATTCCAGCCTTTAATGATTTTAACTTCAAAAATTAAATTACCTTGTTTTGCCTTGGTTAAGATTAAATCTAAACCGTCCTTATAAATAGTAATTCCATACAAACTAGAAAATTGATCAGCAAATTTTCTGCTCTCGTTCACCCCTTCAAATTCTAAAACTTTATTTAAAATTTCTTCAATCACTTATTATTCAGATTTAATTGGAACTGCATAAAGCTCAAGTTTGTGATCAACTAATCGATAGCCTAAATCTTGAGCTATTTTTTCTTTTAGTTTTTCAATTTCTTCGTTAAAAAATTCCACAACTTTTCCGGAGTTAATATCGATTAAATGGTCGTGATGTTCTTCACTTAATTCTTCATATCTAGCTTTATTCCTCGAGCCTCCGGCATCGTGATTAAAATCGTGCTTAGCGATTACAGCTTCCTCTTCAAACATTTTAACTGCACGATAAACCGTCGCAATGCCAATATTGGGCTTAATTTTAGAAGCTCTAATATAGAGCTCTTCAACATCTGGATGATCTTTGGATTCAGAAATTATTCTGGCAACAATGCGACGATTTTCGGTAAGTTTAATATTTTTCTTATCACATAATTTCTCGAGCAACGAGGTAGTCTTTGTTAAATTGGGCATATCGGTATATTTGGTTGTCTTTTATTTTAGAAGGCCTCAAAATAGAGTCTTATTATTTAAATTTCAATTTCATAAAAATTATTCGATCTTCTATGGCAAAAAATTCCTTGAGACAAGTTGCTGATGCGCCTTACCATTTAACCTTTGACGACGTTTTGCTTAAGCCAGCTTTTTCAGAGGTCCTGCCTCATGATGTTGATCTTAGAACTAAAATTACTAAAAATATTGAGCTACATATTCCGGTCATTTCTGCCGCTATGGACACCGTTACGGAAAGTAAGTTAGCTATTGCAATGGCCCAATCGGGCGGAATGGGTTGTATTCATAAAAATCTTAGCATCAAAGAACAATCCGATGAAATTCGGAAAGTTAAGAAATTTGAGTCAGGAATTGTTATTAATCCTCTCACCATCACACCAAACGAAACTTTAGGTGATGCTCTGCATATTATGAAAACTTACGGAATTTCAGGAATTCCAGTAGTTGAATCTCAAGGTAGTAAAAAATTGGTTGGAATTTTAACTAATCGCGATGTGCGTTTTGCAACTGATCGCAAGCAACCAGTTCACGAGCTAATGACCCAGGGTGATTTGGTAACAGCAAAAAATAGCATTAGCAGACAAGAGGCAAAACTACTTCTACACAAAAACAAAATCGAGAGAATTATTATTGTCGATAATAAAAATAATTGTGTTGGCCTAATTACGGGAAAAGATATTGAAAAGTCAAAGCAATTTCCTAATGCATGCAAAGATTTGGAAGGAAGACTTCGCGTTGCAGCGGCAGTTGGTATTGGCAAGGATGGATTTAAAAGAGCCGAGAGTTTAATTGAAGCTGGAGTTGATATTTTAGTTGTAGACACTGCACAT
>JBLHNE010000084.1:0-6579 GCA_047619265.1 Rickettsiales bacterium
CCCTGGGTAAGTCTTTATTTCACCTCTATTTAAGCGATTAAAAAGTCGAACAATATTTATGTAGTTTTGAAATAAATTATCAGGATTTTTCTGCTCTAAAAGTTTTAAAATTCCGTCTTTAAATTCCCCAGTTTTATTGGCCTGCTCGGAACTTAAATCATATTTTCCAAGCCCTGAATGAGTGTCTATTGCAAAAAATGGCGATTTTTTTTCCTGTAATTTTTCTAGGCACAAACAAAGAATCAAATGTTTAAAAACATCGGCAAAATTTCCAGAATGGAAAATGTGGTGGTAGTTCATTATTTTTAGTTATTAATTATTAGTTATTAGTAAAGAATCCAAGCCAATATTATCTAACTAATAATTAATAACTAATCATTAACCATTAATTTAAGTCTTTCCAAATCTTTTCGGTGGTAAATGGAAGTAGTGGAGCAGAAGCTTCGCACATTGTTACAAGCACGGTGTAGAGCGTGTTGTAGGCTTGTGTTTTGTCGCTGTCAACTTCACCTTTCCAAAATCTTTGGCGCGATCTTCTGATGTACCAATTGTTTAAGACTTCAAAAAAGCCAATAAATTCAGCACAAGCACTTGGCGTGTCGTAATTTTCCATCGCCTCATCAATTGCTAAAACTGCCGATTTTAATTTTGCCAAAATGTAGCGATCCATAATGTTGTAAATTTCCGAAGAGCTGGTGATCTTCTGCGCCTTAACGCCATCGGAATTAGCATACAAGCAAAAGAAATTGTAAGCGTTAAGAAGTGGTTTGATGGCCAGACGTAAAGTGTCTTTAATTGCTTTTCCTTCTTTATCGATGCGCAGCTCTTGCCCTTTCATGACTGGTTGTGAGATCATGTAGAAGCGCATGGCATCTGATCCTATTTCAGAGAAAACTTCCATTGGATCGGCGTAGTTTTTAAGGCGTTTGGATAGTTTTTGAGATTTTTCATCCAAAATTGTTCCATGGCAAATTACATTTTTAAATGGCGGGCGATTAAAAAGTGCGGTAGATAAAACCATTAAAGTGTAGAACCATCCACGAGTTTGCGCCAAATATTCTGTAATGAAATCGGCTGGGAAATTATCTTCAAAATGCTCTTTATTTTCAAAAGGATAATGGCTTTGAGCAAATGGCATTGAACCAGATTCAAACCAGCAATCTAAAACATCGGTAACGCGAACCATTTTTGATTTTCCGCTCGGATCGTTGGGATTGGCTCTGGTCAAATCGTCAATGAATGGGCGATGCAAATTAACCTCGCCTTTTTCGTCAAGAGGTAATCTGCCAAAATCTTTTTTCATTTCCTCTAAAGAACCGTAAACGTCGATTCTTGGAAAACTCGGATCGTTTGATTTCCAAACTGGAACTGGGCAACCCCAGAAACGGTTTCGAGAAATTGACCAATCTCTAGCGCCTTCCAGCCATTTTCCAAATTGACCATCTTTAATATTGTCTGGAATCCAGTTGATTTGCTGGTTATTAGCCACCATTTGATCTTTAATTTTGGTAACTTCCACATACCAAGAGGGAACCGCTTTGTAGATTAATGGCGTGTCCGTTCTCCAACAATGCGGGTAGTCGTGGAGATATTGCTCGGTTTTAAGCCAAGAATTATGGATTTTTAAATATTTTATGATGTCGTCGTTGGTTTCAAAAACTTGTTTTCCTTTGATACTTAAACCTTCCAAGTCAAACATCTGGGAAGTGAATTTTCCACCCTCGTCAACAGGGCAAAGAGTTGGAATTCCGTTGTTTTTACAAAGAAGCTGATCGTCTTCACCAAAACCAGGGGCAATATGAACAATTCCCGTTCCAGCATCGGTGGTGACAAAATCGCCATGCAAAATTGTGAAGGCTTTTTCGCTTACTTGAACTTTTTCGTGTTTTTCTAAATATGGCAAGATTGGCTTGTATTTAAGACCAACTAGTTCTGATCCTTTAATTGCTTTATTTAAAACCTCCCCTTTTACAAATTTTCCTGATGCACATTCTTGCTCCAAAACAATATTGATTTCGTTATTTTCATCTTTAACAGGAATGTAAATAATCTCATTTCCAACGGCTAGGGCCAAATTACTTGGAAGTGTCCAAGGAGTAGTTGTCCAAGCGATCAAATTAACTTTCTCCGGATTAAATTCTTTCAAAAATTCCGGAATTTCTTCAAGTTCAAATTTCACCGTTAAAGCTTTACTTTCCTTACGTCTGTAAGAATTATCCATTTTGGTTTCAAAATTTGAAAGAGGTGTTTGACAAGCCCAAGAATAAGGCATAACGCGAAAATCTTCATACATTAAACCTTTATTGTGCAACTCTTTGAATGCCCATAAAACCGATTCCATGTAATTAACATCCATGGTTTTGTAGGCTCCGTCGAATTCTACCCAGCGACCTTGTCTGGCAACGTAATCTTTCCAATTATCGGCATATTTCATCACCGAAGTGCGGCAAGCTGCGTTAAATTTTTCAATTCCGAATTCTTTAATGGCAATTTGACCAGAAACACCAAGTTCTTTTTCAACTTCCATTTCAACCGGCAAACCGTGAGTGTCCCAGCCGAATTTGCGTTCAACTTTTTTACCTTTCATGGTTTGAAATCGGGCAAAAATATCTTTAATGTAGCCAGTGAGTAAATGGCCGTAGTGTGGTAAACCGTTAGCAAATGGTGGGCCGTCGTAGAATACGAATTCATTTCCCCCAGAATTTCCTGTTTTTTCATGAATTTTGCAATCTCCTTTCACGCAGCAACCTGCTGGCGAAGTGGAATCTTCCTCATCTTCAATTCCTGAAAAATCGCGGTTTTTAACGGATTGTTCAAAAATTTTATTTTCTTGCCAAAATTTGAGAATTTCTTTTTCGGAATTAGCAAAATTAAAATCAGAATTTGGCTGTGGGTAATGTTTTTTCTTGGTCATTAGAAGGCTTGGTTTTAATAGATTTGAAGGGGCTGATTATTGATTTTTAAAAATAAAAAACAATAACTAAAACCTATCTTCCAGCCTGCTTTATAGCGCGGAGTGCCAAAAAATAAATGACTTGAACTTAAGCAACCATTTAGGCTAAAATGCCGCTTTTTTTAAGACTCCTAAAATTTAAATAATCAATAATGAAGCAAATAAATGTAGCCATCGCTGGCCTTGGAACCGTAGGTCGTGGATCTTACGAAATTTTAACTTTGCAAAATGATCTTTTAAACCAAAGATCAAAATCCAAAATCAATTTGGTTGCCGTTTCTTCTCGCAGTAAAAAAGATTTCGTTGATGAGTCAAAAGTAAAATTTTACGAAAATACCCTAGATTTAGCTGATGCAAAAAATGTTGATGTAATTATTGAAGCTATTGGTGGAACCGAAGGAACTGCTCTTGATCTTTGCAGAAAAGCACTCAAAAACAAAAAGCACTACATCACCGCTAATAAGGCAATGATTGCAACTCATGGATCTGAACTTACAAAACTTGCTGAAGAAAATGGCGTAACTCTTGCTTTTGAAGCCGCAATTGCTGCTGCAATTCCTTGCGTTAAAAATATTAAAGAAGGTCTTTCTGGAAACAAAATTGAAAAAATCTACGCCATTTTAAATGGAACAGGAAATTTCATTTTAACCAAAATGGAAAATGACGAGGCAGATTTTTCTGACGCTTTAAAAGAAGCTCAAGCTCTTGGCTACGCGGAAGCTGATCCAACTTTTGACATTGAAGGAATTGATACTGCTCACAAAATTGCTCTTTTAGCGGCGATTGCTAAAAATTCGATTGTTAAATTTGATGGAATGCACATTGAAGGCATTACTAAAATTAGCCTTACAGACATTAAATTTGCAGATGAGCTAGGCTACAAAATCAAATTATGCGGAATTTTTGAAGATTACGGTAACACCATTAAACAAGCGGTTTATCCTTGTTTAATTGAAAAATCTAACATTCTTGCCAGAGTTTCTGATTCTTACAATTGCGTTGCTACACTAGCTGACAATGCTGATTGGAATTGGCAAGTTGGACGTGGTGCAGGTTCTAAACCAACCGCTTCAGCAATTATTGCTGATCTAGTAGACATTGCTAATAATAGATCTTCAGAACCATTTGGAGCTACTTTAAAGCAATTGAACCAAGTTGAATTTGCTAAAATGAGCGACAGAAATGGAGCTTATTATTTAAGATTTTTTACTACAAAAGAATTCGCTGTTGAAAGTGGATTTATTAAAGAAATTTTTGAAGAAGGAATTTTAGAACAAACAATTATTGAAGAAAACGAAGCAGGAGAAGTGGTTTATGGACTTAAAACTTCAGTTATTAACGAAAAAAAGATGAATTCTTACGTTAAGAAACTTGAAGGAGTTAATGAAGTTAGTCAGATTAATTTAATTAGAATTAAAGGTTAATTTTTTAGGTAGAAATTTCTAAAAGAACTGCAAAAAAAGCCCTTACAAACGATGTTTGTAAGGGCTTTTTTTAATGTCTAAATCAATTCAAAACACTCGATCTAAAACCCTACCCTTGAGTGATGGTCGAAGAGCACAGAGATTAGGGGAGAGGTAACGGATCTTTAAAATAAACTTAAGATTTGAGTTTTCCAAAAGATTTGTTACCCATCCCCGAATCTCTAAAGCTCTTTAAACCTCCCTCAAGGGAGGGTTATTTAGAACAAATGTTTTTAAAACTCTATTAAAGAATGTTAGGCCGAGTGTTTTGTGGTAATTTTAACTTATTTCAGAAACCAAAGTTTTTTCAGGTTCGTTTTTAAGTAGAATTTCTTCCACATTACAAACATTTTTTAAATCTGGTAAAATATCCGTTAGATCTATTTTGCTGTTAACAACGAATGATTTTAGTGGGGTTTTCATTGACAAATTATTGTCGGATTTAAATTTTCTCACATTAAAAATTACATCCTTAACAACATTTCCAACTATTAAATCATTTTCACCAGAAATGTAGTTTTCTGAATTTGACCAACTTCCACGAGCGTGAATCGAGATTATTTTATCTGGAAAAATTGCCTGATAAAGCTCTTCTGTAACATGAGGAATGAAAGGTGCGAAGAGTTTTAAGACTGCCTCCAAACAATGGTAAAGAGCGAATAATCCACTTTGTTGATCTTGAATTATTTGTTCTTTTTGCGCGTCGTTTAAATCGACTCCTTCAAATTTTTGCGCAGAAAGTCCGTAAGAGCGAACTTTGACAATTTCTAAATAATTGTCACAAAGATCATTCCAGAAAAAATCTTCTACAGCCGCCCTCGCCTTGGCGTATTCGAATTGTTCAAATTCTGTTTCGGCTTTTAAGATTGTTTCTTTTAGGCGAGCCAGAATCCACAAATCGGCTTGGCTATTAATAATTCCGCTTGCAACATCGGCTTTAACATTGGTTGGGTTTGATTTTAAATCAGCAAAATTTTGCGCCACAAACTTTGAAGCATTGAAAAGTTTAGTAATTAACTTGCCGCCAATTTTAAAAAGCTCTTCTGAGTAGGCAATATCCGCTCCTAAATTCGAAGCTGAAGCCCAATAGCGCACAACATCAGCGCTCTTCTCTTCAATCAAACCTTGCGGAGTTACAACATTTCCTTTCGATTTACTCATTTTGGTTTTGTCTGAAGCCAAACACCAACCTGAAATCATTAGATTTTTCCAAGGAATTATATTTTCGTGCAGAACAGATTTAACCAAAGTGTAAAATGCCCAAGTTCTGATGATTTCGTGCGCTTGTGGGCGAAGATCTGCTGGAAAAAGTTTTTCGTGACGCTCTTTGTCGATGCAAAAATCAGAGCTAATTCCTTTGCTGGAAAGTTGTGGTGAAATTGAAGAAGTTGCCCAAGTGTCCATGATGTCGGTTTCGGCTTCAACTTCGTCTTTCGAGTAACCTTTTGGCAAATCCCTTTGCGGATCGATTGGAAGTTGATCAAAATCTGCCACTAGAATTTTACCTTCTTCACCTTTTCGTTTGGAATACCAAATTGGAAAAGAAACGCCAAAATAACGCTGGCGAGAAATGCACCAATCCCAAGCTAGATTGTCGATCCATTGCTCAATTCTAATACGCATGAAATCTGGGAACCATTTACATTCATTTGCTTTGGCTTTGAGCTGTTCTTTTTTGTCAAGAATTTTAACGAACCATTGTGGCTGCACCAAAATTTCGATTGGCGCTCCAGAACGTTCTGCACATTTAACGGTGTGAGTAATATTCTCAGATTTAATTAGAAGGGATTTTTCTGTGAGATTTTCAATAATTGCAGCTCTGGCTTGTTTGGTGTTTTTTCCAGCAACAATATTTTCGTAATTATTTTTAAAATTTTCTAAATCAACACAATCTTGTTTATTAATTCTTGCTTTTCCAATTGTGAAAAATTCTGTTTTTTGTTCGTCAAGACTCGCACTTAAAATATTTTTAATTCTACCATCTTGACCTAGAATTACTCGTAAATCTAAATTGTGCTTCTGCCACCACTTAATGTCGGTTTCGTCACCAAAGGTACAACACATTACCGCACCAGTTCCTTTATCCATTTGAACCAATTCATCAGGAATAATTTTTACTTTAGCACCAAATAAAGCTGTGATGGCATTTTTACCATGCAAATG
>JBLHNE010000085.1:0-6475 GCA_047619265.1 Rickettsiales bacterium
ATATGATTCCAAAACTGGCTGGCCAAGCTTTACCAAACCTTTAAAAGAACAAGAAATAATTGCCAAAAAAGATCAAAAATTAGGAATGACCAGAATTGAAGCAAGATCAAAAACTGCCAATTCTCATCTAGGACATATTTTCAATGATGGACCAGTAGAAAAAGGTGGAACTCGCTATTGCATTAATTCTGCGGCGCTACGTTTTATTTCTAAACAAGATTTAAAGAAAGAAGGATACGAAGAATTTTTGTCAATATTTGAAGAGCAATCTGCTCAAAACATCACCTACGAAAAAGCAATTCTAGCTGGCGGTTGTTTTTGGGGAATGGAAGAATTGGTCAGAAAATTAGATGGCGTTAAAGATATTAAAGCCGGATACAGCGGAGGAAATGTTCCAAACCCTGCCTACGAATTAGTCAGCACAGGATTGTCTGGTCACGCAGAATCTATTGAAGTTACATTTGATCCTAAAAAAATTAACTATGAAACTATCTTAAGATTCTTCTTCCAAATCCATAATCCAACAACATTAAACCAACAAGGAAACGACAAAGGCAGTCAATATCGCTCAGCCATATTTTATGTAAATGATCAGCAAAAAAAGATTGCCGAAGATATAATCACCAAAGCCAATAAATCTGGCGTTTTCCCCGGTAAAATTGTCACCGAAATTTCAAAATCTCAAGGATTCTACGATGCCGAAGATTACCATCAAGATTATTTGCAGAAAAAACCAAATGGCTACACTTGCCACCAAATCAGAAAAGATTGGGTTTTCTAGAAATTAAAAAGTTAAAAATAATAACCAACTAATGGTCTAATTCTTGATTTTGTAGTTTGAATTCAGAAAATAACCAACATCTCATAATCAATTAATTGGAAACATGAATAAAAGTCTAATAACTAATTTAATCGCCCTTTTTCTAACAATTTTCGGGTATTTCTCTCCAATCTACGGGGAAATAATTTTTATGACTGGAATTTTTGCATTATCAGGAAGTCTGACCAACTGGATTGCGATTCACATGCTATTTGAAAAAGTACCTTTTCTTTATGGATCTGGCGTAATTTTGAATCGATTTGAAGATTTCAAAATCGGCATAAAAAATCTTATTGTTAATGAATTTTTTAACAAAAAACATATTGAACAATTCTTCACAGAAAATGGCGGAAATTTATCGGCCGATGCCATTAACGACAAAATCGATTTTGACAAAGTTTTTGAAGGATTAAAAGACGCAATAATAGAATCGCCAATGGGTTCAATGCTTTCAATGTTTGGAGGTAGAGAAGCCCTAGATCCCTTAAAAGATCCTATCGTTGAAAAGCTCAAAAATATTGCACATGATTTAGCAAGCGATAAAGATGGTAATTCAGGTGATTCAAAAAATGATTTAACTGAAAATTTGATCGAAAAAATAGAAAAAATTATCGACAAACGTCTTGAAGATTTAACTCCAAAAATGGTCAAAAATCTTATACAAGAAATGATCAAAAAACATTTAGGTTGGCTGGTAGTTTGGGGAGGAATTTTTGGCGGACTAATTGGCTTGGTATTTACGATTATTTCTTAAGCAAGATCTATCAAAAAGCTAAAAATAAAAACTGACTCAAAATAATACTATTTAGACAAAATCCCGTAAAATTAATTGATATTCTAAACAAAATTGATTAAGTCTAGACCCTTCAAAAAGTCCAGTATAATTCTCAACTAAACAAAATGAAAAGAATATTTTTCTCCACTCTAGCCATTTGCCTAATTGCGCTAATTGCAGTTTCTTTCAATCAAATCCAAAGCACTTTTCCAGATCAAAGCTTCGTAGAAAATATTGTTCATTTTCTAGAAAGCATGCTCAGACCAACAGTTTCGTTCCTAGGATTCGTTCTTCTTGGTGGTTCTTACGAAATATTCGGCGAAGTTCGAAATATTAACATATTTGGCTTACCATTTTTAGTAGCTTGGCTAATTGTTGGCGGAATATTTTTTACCTTCAAATTAGGGTTCATAAATATTCGCCTATTTAAACATGCCATCGATGTTGCTAGAGGAAAATATGCCGAGCCAGATGCACCAGGAAGCATCACCCAATTACAAGCGCTTTTCACAGCAGTTTCCGCAACTGTTGGCCTTGGAAACATTGCAGGCGTTGCCATTGCCATTTCAATTGGCGGCCCAGGAGCGGTAGTTTGGATGATGATTGCAGCATTTTTTGCCATGTCCATGAAATGCGCCGAAGTTATTCTTGGTCAAAAATATCGTAAATTTGATAAAAATGGACATCTCTTAGCTGGCGCATTTTACTATCTAGAAGATGGTCTAAGAGAGAAAAACTTACCAAAACTAGGGAAAATTCTTGGCGTACTAGCTGCAATTCTATGTATTGGCGGATCAATTGGCGCAGGTTTAATGTTCCAATCTAATCAAGGCGTTGCAATCATTGCCGATACTTTTTCTTTAGGAATAGAATCTAAATTCGTTTTAGTTCTAGGACTTACTCTAATTATTGGAGCAATTCTAATTGGTGGAATTACCAGAATCGCAGGTTTTGCTGAAAAAATCGTGCCCGTCATGGCAATAATATACATAACATCTTGCATAATAATTTTATCATCTAACCACGATCAAATTTTAGGAGCGATACAAATCATGTTCTCATCGGCGTTCATGGGCGACGCAATTTATGGAGGAGTTATTGGAGCAATTATTCAAGGAATTAAAAGATCGGCATTTTCTAATGAAGCTGGAATTGGAAGTTCTCCAATTGCTCACGCCGCCGGTAAAACAAGAGAACCAGCCAGAGAAGGATCAATAGCAATCTTAGAACCATTCATCGATACAGTAATGATTTGTTTCATGACTGGAATTGTCATTGTGGTAACAGGAGTTTATCAAGGCGATTCTGCAAATGGAGTTTTAATGACCAGAGATGCTTTTGCCACCGTTTCTAGCTGGTTCCCATATGTCTTGTCAGCAGTAGTATTTCTTTTCGCTTTCTCAACTATGCTAACCTACAGCTACTATGGTCAGCAAGCTTGGCTTTATTTAAGTAAAGGAAAAGGAATTCGCATTTGCAATGTTTTATTCATGATCTTTATTTTTATTGGCGGCGTTATTAATATTGGAATAGTCATCGATCTTGCTGATATTCTATTCCTTTCCATGGCAGTTCCCAATTTGTTTGGCATGTATATTATGAGAAATGTCATTAAAAATGAAGTTGTCAGCTATGTGAAACGCTTAAAGAATGGTGATTTTGAAGCTTTGCGCCAGAAAAATAGTAAGAGGAAAAATAAGTAGATTAGTAAAACGTGATATGTGGTGAATAATCTTATTCACTTACTAATAATCATATTTGGAATGTTTAATTCTGCCACCAATAGCAAAATTTGGCTGGCGCTCTGTTTTGCTTTTAGAATTAAACTCGCGAGAAAAGAATATTGAAGTGACGGCTGCATTGTTTCTTGAAGGCCTAAGGCCGTAGAAATCGACTTGAATAAAATCCAGATTATCCCTCAAAAAAGCAGCTGTATTTGGAAACCAATCCGAATTATCCAGAATCAACAAACCATCTTTCTTAATTTTTAAAAGTGATTTCTTAGCGCATAAATAACGGCTAAAAGATCCATCAATCACAATTACATCAAAATCGGGAAAGTTTAAAATAGAATCAGCATATTCTGCTGCATTATCAGCAAAAATATGCTGGTGGTTTGGCACAAAATCAGGAAATTCTTTTAAATTTTCCGCAATATTTTCTATCCATTCAATATTATTTTCCACCGAAACAACTTTTGCGCCTTGCAAAAGCCAATAAAGAGTTGACTGACCAGAACCAAATTCAAAAATATTTTTACCAGAAAAATCAAGCGAAGATAAATATTCAATCGCCGGATAAGTATAGAGCGGAAGAGCGTCACCATTTTTATCAACAGGAATAGCAAGCTCTTCCGCCTTTGAAAAACCATATTCTTCAGCAATAATTTTGGTGATTTTTTGCAAGAAAGGAGAATCGTAAATATGTTTTTGATCTTGAATTTTTTTGGTCATTTTAAATTAACTACGCCCTACTACTATTTGAGATTCTTCAGATGGATTTTTACCGCCAGGACACAACGCCTTTACCGTATCACTTAATTTTCGACCAATTCCAGATATGCAATTTCCTGAGGTTTTTTCATTTTCAAGAGTGGCTTTAATAAGATTCAAAAGCTTTTCTCCAATTGCCGATTGCTTATCATTATTTAAATCAATTTGTTTTTCTTGCCAAAATTCTGATGAATTTTCTGGTTGAACAATTTCTCCAGAATTTGCTTTAGGCAAAAAATTATCTCTGATTTCTTTTTCTTCTTGTGAAAGTTTTTGATCAAAATCAATTTTTCCTTCTTCCGTTAATTCTTCCCTATCAATCATCTTTTGAATTACCTCAAACTTAGCAGAATATTCTGTTTCAATTTTGGTATGCATATTTTCCAACTTTTCTTTAGGTAAGACAGATTCCGCAAAATTATCTCTGAGGTGAGATTTGGAGCACAATTCTTCCACTATTTGCAAATCAGATTTTTCCATTATTGGCTTATAGTGCTCTGCATAAAATTCTAAAATAAATTCTTCATCTGGTTTATAATTTTCATCAATATTTTTAGGAATGCCTTTAAAAACTTTCTCCTCTCCACCAAAACAGCAAAAAACACCTGAAACAGTTTCACTAAGACCATCTTTTCGACCTAAATCTTCGGAATCCTTTAATAAATTCATACCCTGCTCGATTCCAGAACTTTCTGCAAAGTCTTTGTCATCTACAAATTTTATCATAGAATCCACGATCAATAATTTCCTTCCCTCTTTTATTGCACCACTCATAGATTTTTGCCCTAAAATTGAAGCATGAATAGTCATAATCAAAAATCCAAAAGCTGGCCTATTATCACATCCATCAGAATATTCCAAGGCAACGCCGTCCATAAGTTTTACGGCACTTGGATTTTTTTCTAGAAAATTAAGTAATAATGAATCTACCTGACCAATAACATTTTCGGCTGCTGTTTTATCTAAAAGTTTGGTAAATCCATCCATATAACGGTTGAGCATTAACACTAAATTTTCTCCAGCATTTTCTCTTCCAGTCTCTTTCCTATATTTATCAACAATTCTATTTAATTTTTCTTTAGCGGCGGTAGTTTTCTTTAAATTTCCAAAATGAGGAGGCCAAAGCAATCTAAAGGTCGATCCAGCTCCGATGTAACTCTTTTCCAGCTCCGATAATTGTTGCCTTATTGTGCGAGTTCCCACTAACCAGGAATGCTTACTTAAATCAAGTTCAAGCTCCGCATTTAAAAGTTGCTCAAAAACTTCTTGTTTTATTCCCCCGGTAATAGGATTTATATCTTCTGGTGTTATTATAGGCATAAATTAGCTAATTATTTACGAAATTAAATTATTAATGTGTAATAATTGCATTACTTTCCTCTTTTTTTTGCTCAGGACCCATTAAACTCTCCGTAGATGATTTTCCTATAGTGCCACTTGGTTTACCAAACATTGGGTTTGGTGAATTCAAACCTGTTTGAGATGGAATTTCGGTTTCTTTTGGCAAAACAAGTATCTTATCTAAGGCTTTATATAATGGTAAATTTGATACGAATTTCATATCGCTTACGCTAGCATTTCCATCCACTACTTTAGGTAAGGCCTCATTCACCAACTCCAATTGTTTCAGCGCCACCAATCCGCCATTAGCCAAAAGACATTTAGCAACAATTTTTAAAATATTAATCTTTTTAATTCTAACTTGATCATCGGGTGATAATTTTTTACCATTGTGAGCCTCTTCAAAAGATAACTCAGCCACAAAGACTCTTAATCCCACCTTAGCTTTAGCTTTTTCAGCATCAGAAAGGCTTTTTGCATTTTCTATCGCAGTATCTCCATTTTTAATTAGTCCAGATTTTCTTTCAAAAGCTGACACTATTGTAGATATCTCAGATTGAAGTGGCATAGAATCTTGAACAATTCCAAAAACTGGATTCTTTTTAAGAAATTGGTCTTGTTTTTCAGAATCCATATTCTGAAAATTTTCCATATATTTATCAAAAAATTGCTGCTCTTCTGGTGAAAATTCAACGACAGGAGAACTTATTTTTTGAATTATTAAACCTTCCATTTTTTCAATTTCTGCTTTTGCAATCATTCCTTCCACCAACTCTTTTTTCCCATATTTTTCTGCGCAAGCAAGCAATACTGGTCTATCAACGCCTTCTTTGTCTTGAGGTAGGAATCCTTTATCAAGCAGATTTTGGAAAGATTGTAAAGATTTGTCATCACCTTTTAACAAATACTGGGCTGCCAAAGCCGTAGCAGAGGAAGAAAGATTGTATTCTTCAGGAACCTTATCTGATGCAAGAAAAGCTAAGACTTGACTTTCAAAAGCATTAAAAACATATTGATTAATCTCTTCTATCTTTGCTGCTGTAAACT
>JBLHNE010000086.1:0-6389 GCA_047619265.1 Rickettsiales bacterium
GGTTTTTGAGAAAGTAATCTAGATCTTCGCTACGCCGCTTTTCTCGCTTACGCTCGAAGACGGCTAGCGCCCGAAAAAAATCGTAGATTTTTTCCATGAAACCTAAAAACAGCCGTTTAGGCTGTTTTTTTTACGGTTTCATCCTCCAAAAACAATTTTAAAGCATTCTTGTAGGTCGAAAATTCTTAGTAGATTTCTGATCTTTTCTTTATCCTCAAAAGTTAAATCTTTTTCCAGCAAAATCTGTGAGGCTCGAAGTGAGATTTTCATTAAATCTAAGTCGGTTTCTAGATTAGCCATTTTGTAGGTCGGAAGTCCGCTTTGGCGAGTTCCTACCAAATGCCCGCCTCCTCGTAGTTTTAAATCTTCGTCGGCTATGAAAAATCCGTCATTGCTATTTTTCATTATTGCTAGTCTTTTTTTGCCATTTATTCCTACTTTTTTCCCGTAGAGCAAAATGCAAAAAGATTGTTTAGCTCCTCTCCCTACTCTGCCGCGTAGTTGATGAAGTGCAGAAAGGCCGAAATTTTCTGGGTTATCAATAACGATGATTGTAGCATCTGGAACGTCGATTCCAACTTCAATAACGGTTGTAGAAACTAGAATTTGGGTTTCTCCTTTCATGAAATTATTCATTATTTGGTCTTTTTCTTTTTCTTTCATTTTGCCGTGAATTAGACCGGTTCTTTCTTCGCCGAATAGTTTTTTAAATTGTTCAAATCTGGCACTAACGTTATTTAAAGAGTCTGAGTTCTTGGCAAAGCCTAATTTAGAATCAAGATTCTGGGTTGAGGATTCGCCATGAATGGTTCCTCGCAATGACTTTGCTGGAACATTGTTTGTTAATATTTCTTTTTTTTCTGTAGATTCTTGAGATGAAGGCGCTGGGAGATGTGTGGATGAATTTCCCACGCCGTCATTGCGAGAAGGCGAATAAGACGCGGAAATACATTTTTCTGATTCTAAATCTTGCTCCGATTCTTCAATTAACGGACAAATCCAATAGATTTTCTCACCATTTTTAACTGCCCTTGAAATTGCCGCCAAAACCTCTTCTTCTTTATTTTGCGAAATCACCCGCGTGTCAATTTCTAGGCGATCTTTGGGTTTTTCATTAAGACTAGAAATATCCATGTCTCCGTAAAATGCCATCATTAAACTGCGCGGAATTGGCGTGGCGCTCATTAATAAAACATCGACTTTGTCGCCCTTCTCTACCAATTTCATACGCTGCAAAACTCCAAAACGATGCTGTTCGTCGATCACGGCAATTGCCAAATCTTTAAAAACAACATCTGGCTCTATTAAAGAATGAGTTCCAATAAGAATATCAATCTCGCCATTTTTTAAATCTTCAAGAATTTTTTGCTTACTTTTCTTCGGCGTTTTGGAAGTAAGAAGAGCAATCTTAATGCCAATTTTTTCTGCCATTACCGAAAAATTGCGGTAATGCTGAAAAGCCAGCAAAGTGATTGGGCAAATAATGACAGCTTGTTTTTTGTTTTCGGCAGCAAGAAGCATGGCTAAAAAAGCGACAATAGTTTTTCCAGAACCAACATCTCCTTGCAAAAGACGGAGCATTTTTTTGCTTGAAGTTAAGTCGGAATCAATTTCGGCGAGAACTTTTTCTTGAGACAAAGTTAGCTTAAAAGGCAAAATAGCGATTAATTTTTGGCGCAAATTTTCACTAAAAACCAGCTCTTTGCCGCTTTTTGTTTTTAAATATTTTTTGGCAATTTGATTTGCAATTTGCATAGCCAAAAGTTCGTCGAAAGCTAGCCTTCTGCGCGAAGATTCCGAAGGGTTTTGATGCAGATTTAGAATTGAATTTTTCCAACTTGGCCAATTTTCCTGCCTCATTAAACCCTCATCAATCCATTCTGGAAAATCTTCCACACAAGCAATGGCGCTAGCAATTTTAACGCGCAAAAACTTTTGACTAAAAGCGCCAATTGTTGGGTAAATAATTTCATTTCGAGGAATTTTATTAATTTGATCGGCAGGAAAAACATAGTCTGGGTGATTCATTTGCAGCTCGCCAGAAAATCTTTCCACAATGCCACTAACCGCAACATGAGAACCAATAGCAAAGTTTTTTTCGATGTAATTTGGGAAGGTTTTAAAGAAAACCAAAGTTAAATATCCGCTCGCAGAAAAACAACGAACCTTAAATGGCGCGCGGCTGCTAGAGGGTTTGATGTGCGATTCAACCTGCACATTAGCGATGATTAAGTCTTTATTTTCTAGATCGGGGAAGTTTGGGAGGAATTTTTTTTGATTAAAATGAGAAGGTTTGTGGTAGATCAAATCAACAATGCGCTTGCCGCCAGCAAGGCGGGCCAAAAAACCAGATAATTTGTCGCCAACGCCGTAGAGACTAGTTATTGGATAGAAAATTTTTGGTAATAGATTGGTCATCAATTGAGATTATTTTTGGTAAAATTTACTTTTCACATCTTTGCTACACGTAGCAAAGATGTGATATTTTAGTGACTTACAGTTCTTTTAAAAAAAGGAGCAGACGATTAGACCGGCATCGAGGACTGCTAACGGACGAAGATAAAAACCTTAATTTTAGTGGAATAATCGTAGTTGCAGACTTTTGGCCAGCACCGAAGCGAATTGCCAATGATGTTTCTAAAAATCTTCATTTCAATAGATATTTGATGATTGCCAAATATTTGATTGCCAAATATTTGATTGCTTAGGCATTTAATTTTACAATGCTGCTCTTCTTCATTTAAAATTCAATAATCATGCAACCAAAAATAATCACTCTTCCAAGTGGCCTTAGAATCGTCATCGATCCAGTTAAAACTGTTGAAACTGTGGCTATTGGGGTTTTTGTGAATACTGGAAGTCGTAATGAAACTAAGCAAAATAACGGTATTTCGCATTTCTTGGAGCATATGGCTTTTAAAGGAACCAAAACCAGAAATGCTCTACAAATTGCTGAGCAATTCGACAATATTGGCGGCAGAATTAACGCCTACACTTCCCGCGAGAAAACGGTTTATTACGCTAAAGTTTTAAAAGAAGACATTGAATTTGCTACCGAATTTTTGGGCGATATTCTGCAAAATTCCACTTTCGATGAGAAGGAACTTGAAAAAGAGCGCGGGGTTATTTTGCAAGAAATTTCCATGACTAACGACACTCCTGACGATATTATTTTTGACCATTTTCAAGAAAAAGCTTTTCCAAATCAAGCAATTGGCAGATCAATTTTAGGGCCAGTTAAAAATGTTAAAAAATTTGGTCGCGATCATTTTAAAGACTACATTTCAAAGCAATACAACTATTCCAACGTTGTGGTTGTTGCTTCTGGAAATGTTGATGAGGAGAAAATTGTCGGTTATGTGAAAAAACATTTTAACAATTTGAGCTCTAACACATTAGAAAAATTCGAGCCTTCCACATATCATGGTGGCGATTTTAGAAAATACAAAAACCTAGAGCAGATTAATTTAGTTTTGGGTTTTAACAGCGTTTCTTACTTAGATAAAGATCATTACACGGCCCAAATTCTTGCTGCAATTCTGGGCGGCGGCATGTCTTCAAGATTGTTTCAAGAAGTGCGCGAGAAAAGAGGTTTAGCATATTCGGTTGGCGCTTTCAATATGGCGCAAAACGATTCTGGCGTGTTCGGAGTTTATTTAGGAACTACCGAAGACAAAGCTAATGAAGCAATTGGAGTTATTGGCGATGAAATAATTAAAATTACCAATAAAATTACTGACGAAGAATTAAAAAGAGTAGTTACACAAACCAAAGCTGGTCTTTTAATGGCTAAAGAAAGTGTTATTTCAAGATCGCAAAAAATTGGCAACGATGTTTTGGCTTTCGATAAAATTATTAACGAAGTTGAAGTTTTGGAAAGAATTTCGGCAATTTCCAAAAAACAAATCACCAATTTTGCGGGCTCGTTAATTGCCAATTCAAAACATAATTTCGCGGCAATTGGTAAGATTAAAAACCTTAATGATTACGATTCTATTGGTCAGAAATTTCTTTAAAAAGATCCCTAGTTAATTGAAAATGTTATTGCGGATTTTATTTATCTATTTTGCGAATAGTATTATTGACCTTAATGATCAGCACTATTCCTGCAAAAAGAAAAGTAATGATGTTGGCAATCATAATTGTGTAATTATCGATCATCCATCCGAATAGAGCCCATAAAAAAACACCAGTCACTAGCATTAAATACATCGTAAGAGAAATTCCCGATGTATCCCTAGTTCTAATGGTTTTAATAGCCTGAGGCAAGAAACTCAAAGTAGTTAGAAGAGCGGCAAAAAAGTTGACCATAAAAATAATATTTGAATCTGTCATATGATGTTTAATTAATTAACAATTCCTATTCACTAAAGAGCTGACCATAAAGAATAAAAGAAAATTTAAAATGATAAAATTACAAAACTCATATGCCGATTTGCCGGCAGAATTTCATTCTTCAGAGAAACCTGAATATGTTTCAAAACCTGAATTAATTTTATTTAATCTTGCACTTGCTAAAGAGATCGGTTTAGAAAAAACTAACGATTTGGCGGAAATTTTTTGCGGCAATAAACTTCTGGAAAATTCAAACCCAATTGCGCAGGCCTATGCAGGGCATCAATTCGGGAATTTTGTTCCCACTCTTGGCGATGGTCGGGCAATTCTTTTGGGGGAAGTTACCGGTAAAAAAGATCAACTTTTCGATATTCAGCTAAAAGGCGCAGGAAGAACTGCCTATTCTCGAAATGGCGATGGGAAATATCCGCTCGGGCCCGCTATTCGAGAATATTTGGTCAGTGAGGCGATGTTCTTCTTGAAAATTCCGACCACCAGAATTTTGGCTTTGGTTGCAACAAATCAGCCAGTTTACCGCGAAGAAACTTCAATGGGAGCGGTTTTGACCAGAATTGCCAAAAGCCATATTCGGGTTGGAACTTTTGAATATTTTTCAAGAAGAAGAGATTTAAATAATATTAAAATTCTCGCTAACTACACCATTTCTCGCCATTACCCAAAATGCCAAAAATCTGAAAATCCGTATTTGGAATTACTAAAAGAAGTGATGAAAAAACAAGCCGATCTAGTTTCAGACTGGATGTGTAGTGGCTTTATTCACGGAGTCATGAATACCGACAATATTTCAATTAGCGGTCAAACCCTAGATTTTGGACCTTGCGCTTTTGTCGATGAATACAAAAAAGATCAAGTTTTCAGCTTTATTGACAAGCGCGGCAGATATTCATTTACCAATCAGAAAAATATTATTTTGTGGAATTTAACCAAATTTGCCGAATCAATTTTACCCTTAATTGACTCCAATCTTGACCAAGCTATTAAATTGGCAGAAGAACAATTGAATGAATTTCCCAAAATATTTGATGAATTGTATTTCTCAAAAATGGCCAAAAAAATTGGTATTTTCGATGTGGAGCCTGAAGATGTAGAATTAATTGAAGAATTCTTGGAAATTTTGGAAAAAAATAACCTAGATTTCACCAATTCTTTTAGAAATTTACCAACTATTGGCGTAGATGAAAATTGGCAGAAAAAATGGAAAAAACGCATTATCCAGCAAAATATCAGCGAAGAAGAAATTTTTAGAAAGATGAATAAAATTAATCCTGCCTTTATCCCCAGAAATCATTTGATTGAAAAAGCGATTCGAAAAGCTGTAGATGAAAATGATTTTAGCGAGACAAAAAAACTTCTAAAAATTTTAAAAAGACCTTTTGATAAAATAGAAGAATTTGATCAATATTACCTTCCTGCTAAAGAAGAAGAAAAGATTGGAAACACTTTTTGCGGAACATAATCTGACCTATCTTTTTCACCATTGCAAGGATGCTTAAATTTATTCCCAGATAATAGAATTTTACCAGGTAATTTTGCTGATGTTTTTGTGTTAACCTCACCATAAACCTTAGTAACATCGGCTTTAACCAAGACCTTTTACGAATAATTAAAAGTCCTAGAAAAATAATTTCTAAGTGAAAGAGAAGATCGGAAAACCTAACTACCACTTTAATAGCAATTTACCAATAAGAGTGCCAATCAAGGCCAAAAATATCATTGGTAGATAGTGCCAAGTAAGAATGTGAGATATGGAATCGTTATCTTCAAAAAGCCTAAAAATTAAAGATCCTAGAGAACTAGCTGCCAAAACTGCGAATAATCCTGCTTGAAATGGCCTTGTGGCAGCGCCTTTTTTGAGAATTACAAAAATTAAAATAGCTGGAATGAAAGACAATAATGCAATGCAGGCACTGCACATTATTTTATGATCATCTGGATATTTTAATGAAGAACTGCTATCTGGAATAAAAATTTGGAAAATTAATAAAGATGAAAGCAATAGAAGAATAATGTATGGAAGTTTTGTTAATCGCAAT
>JBLHNE010000087.1:0-6300 GCA_047619265.1 Rickettsiales bacterium
AGTTGTCCATTCTTTAGCGGGGGTGGCTACTACTTTTCTCTCTATTCCAACAAAAGAATAATATTTAATAGCTTCTTTTTCTTTTAAGGCACCAAGACCAGCTTCAGTAATAGCAAAATTCTTTCCGATGAGAGGAATGAATGTTTCAAAATCAAAGTCTTTAAAAAGGCTTTGATCTTCTGGTTTAGAAACATTTTGAGGAGTTTTTTCTTGAGGAGTTTCTGTTGACATCTTATTTAAAATTTAAATTAAAGCCTTGCTCGGCTTAATGTATAATTCCCTTATAGGGCAGAAATTATTCTTTGCAAATTTTTTTAATTATAGACTCTATTTGATTAATGCAAAAGGCTTTTCCGAGTCCATTATAAATTAAAAAATCTGCGCGCTTTTTTCTTTCCAAATCGCTAATTTGATTATTTTTAATAATAACAAATTTTTCTTCAATTGATTTTAAACTGTAATCTTTATTTTTGCTAAATCTTTTTGCAAAACGATTAAATCGAACTTTGTTTGGCGCAATAATTACAATGGTTTTATCGCATTTTTTATATCCGCCTTTTTCAAATAATAATGGAATATTTAAAACCACCATTTTGCTGCGTCTGCGGAAATGTTTTTTAATAAATGAATTTTCTTGCTGTCTTAATTTTGGATAGATGATTTGCTCTAAATCTGCTAGTTTTTGTGAATGGCTCAAAACTTCTTTGCCCAATATTTTTCTATCTATTTGGCAATTTTGAATAGCTGCTGGAAATTTATTTTTAATTTCTAAAAAAATTTCTCGATCTTCCGAAAGTAATTTATGCACTTCCAAATCGGCGTCGTAAACGGGGATATTTAATTTTTCAAAGTGGTTAGCGACAAAATTTTTACCGCTAGCCACTCCACCAGTGAGTCCAATGATTAACATTTAAAGTAATTCTTGAGGAATTGAAACTTCATTTAAAGACAAATGACTACGCAAATCTTTTTTAAGATTGTTTAAATTTTCCAAAGTTAATGCTTCACATCTTGCCACTAAAACCGCACTAGTATTGCTGGCCCTCAGAAGCCACCATCCATTTAAATTTTGAACTCTAATGCCATCGATATCGTTAAATTCAACTCCTTTTTCCTTTAATTGTTTTTGAATTGTTTCGATAATTTTAAATTTCTCTTCCTCGGTGCAATCAATTCTAATTTCTGTGGTTGAGAAAGTTTTTGGCAAAGATTTTTTGATTTCTGACAAAGATTTTCCCGATTCTAAAATAATATTAATAATTCGAACTGCCGCATAGATTCCATCATCAAAGCCAAAATAGCGATCGGCGAAAAAAATATGTCCACTCATTTCTCCTGCTAATGGAGATTTAACTTCCTTCATTTTCGCTTTAATCAAGCTGTGACCAGTTTTCCACATTAATGGAACTCCTCCAGCTTTCTTAATTTCGTCAAATAAAACTTGACTGGCCTTCACATCAGCAATGATTGTAGCGCCCGGATGATCTTTTAAAACATCGCGAGCAAATAGGCACATCAACTGGTCTCCCCATAAAACCTCACCTTCGTTATCAACAATTCCAACTCGATCTCCATCGCCATCAAAAGCAATTCCAATATCACATTTATTTTCTAAAACCGATTTTTTTAGATCTTCTAAATTTGCTTCAACAGTTGGATCGGGGTGATGATTAGGAAAATTACCATCAATCTCTTCAAAAAGTAGGTAATGTTTGGCTTTTAATTTATTGGTTAATTTTCTAACAACAACTCCTGAAGAGCCATTACCCATATCCCAACTAATTTTTAACTGCTTTTTCTCATCATTAAGAAAACCATCCAATTCATCCAAAAGACCGCAATCACTTTCAATATTGCAATCATTGGCCAGATAATCGACATAATGATCCATAATGTTAGCGTAGTTAACATCGCCACTTCCTTGAGGGAAATTTCCAACTTTAGCAATTTCACCAAGCTCGAGAATATCGTCCCCATAAAATGGTCGATCTTTTAATAAAAATTTAAAACCGTTGTGATTGGCTGGGTTATGTGAGCCGGTAATCATAATTCCTGCGTCGGCCTCTAGATGATAAACCCCAAAATAAAGCATTGGAGTTGGGCAAAGACCAACTTCCAAAACATCGATTCCAGAATCAATTAATCCTTGAACCAAATGTTCCCGTAGTTCAGGAGAGCTGAGCCTTCCATCATATCCAACCACAACTTTATTTTTGTCCTCGCCATTTAAGAATTGCGCAAAAGATCTACCAATATAATAGGCGTCTTTATTACTTAAAGTTTCGTCGATAATTCCACGAATGTCGTAGGCTCTTAAAACTGAATTATGAAATTTATGCATTTTTTTAAGTTATAAGGTTATTCATTTTTTAACAATTGAGACTCTTCATCTTCAGTTGGTTCTTTATCTTGAAAACTATCTGAAAGAATTTCGTCTGAAATATTTTTATTTTTAGCAATATTTTTAGTGGTTTTGATGCCGAGTTTTTTAATATTTTCAACTCTATTAATAAGATTTCCACTACCATCATTTAATTTCTTTATAGCATCGCCGTAAGCTTCTTGAGCGCCATTTATTTTTTTCCCAATATTGCTCATAGCTTCAAGAAAGCCAACAAATTTATCGTGAAGATTGCCAACTTGTTTAAGAATTTCAACTTGATTTTTGCTTTGCTCCTCCCTTCTCCAAAGATCATCTATTAACTTTAAACAAGCAATAAGATTGGTGGGACTAATTAATAAAATCTTTTTTTCATAGGCATAGTTCCAAAGCGCTGGATCGGATTGAATAGCGGTGAGATATGCTGGCTCTATTGGAATGAACATTAAAGTAAAATCGAGAGATTCTTTAAGATCGTCATATTTTTTACCGCTCAAACTGTCGATATGTTTTTTCATCGAAGAAAGATGTTCTTTTAAATATAGCTCTTGATGAGCAGAATTTTCTGCAGAATTATATTTATCATAAGCCACCAGAGAGGTTTTTGAATCAATAATCACCACCCTTTCGTTGGGTAATTTAACAATAAAATCAGGGCGCTGATTTTTACCATCTTCATCTTTAATGTTTTCTTCTTTGGTATATTGATAACCTTTCATTAAGCCAGAATTTTGCAAGATTGTCTCCAGAATCATTTCCCCCCAATTACCTTGTTTTTTGCTCTGTCCTTTTAATGCACTAGCTAAATTATTGGCTTCAGCACTAATTTTATTGGTTTCAGCTAGCAAATTCTCAACTTGTTTTCCTAGCGAGAATCTGTCTTTAGATTCTTTATCGTAAGTGGTTTCAACTTTTGTTTTTAATTCTGCAATTCCATCTGTGTATGGTTTTAAAATATCTGTTAATTTTAATGATGAATTTTTCATGAATTCATCGGAATTTGCCTTCAAATGCTTGGCAGCGATATTTTCAAATTCAACTTTGAGATTTTTTTGAGATTCTGCGATAAAAGTTTTTTGATCCTCGATTCTTTGTTCTAAAGAATTTTTCTCAGATTCAATTTTGGTTTTTTCGTTAAAAAGAAGAGATGTTTTTTCACTCAATCTTTCTTTTAAATTTTCGAGATTAGCGATTTCCATTTTCAATTCTTGATTAGATCTTTTAGAGATCTCTTCAGATTTTAGAAGCGAAGATTTCTCTTTTGACAATTCTAATATTTCTGAATCTTTGAAGGATTTATCAACCAAAGCTTCTTTGAGCTTTCGACACACATAAAAAACGAGCAAAGAAATAGCTATTGAATAAAAAGCGCAGATCGTGGCAAAAATAATCATTTGGGTTTTGTAAATTTAATTAAGAATCTAGCTCTAAAATATAGATTTAAGATATTTTTCCGATAGTCGGGCTGCTGGCAACTGCAAATTGCTTCTTTTCCATTCTTCCAGCTAAATATGCCATTCTTCCACTTTCAATAGCCATTTTCATTGCTTTTGCCATTAAAATTGGATTTTGCGCTTTAGCAATTGCAGTATTCATCAAAACTCCGTCGCAACCAAGCTCCATTGCAATTGCTGCGTCGCTTGCAGTTCCAACTCCAGCATCAACCAAAACAGGAACTTTACTTTGCTCGACAATAAACTGAATATTTAAGGGGTTTTGAATTCCAAGACCCGAACCAATTGGAGCTGCAAGCGGCATAATGGCGCAGCAACCAATATCTTCTAGCTCTTTGGCAACAATTGGATCGTCGCTGGTATAAACCATAACATCAAAGCCTTCCTTGATCAATATTTCTGCAGCTTTAATGGTTTCAATAACTTTTGGATATAGGGTTTTTTCATCTGCCAAAACTTCTAGCTTAACCAAATTCCAACCTCCAGCAACTCTGGCGAGACGCAAAGTTCTGACTGCATCAAAAGCCGTAAAACATCCGGCGGTGTTTGGCAAATAGGTATATTTTTTAGGATCAATAAAATCTTGTAGCATGGGCTCATTTTTATTTTCAACATTAACCCTGCGAACTGCAACAGTAACAATTTCTGCCGCGCTTGCTTCGATTGCTAATTTTGTTTCAGTAAAATCCTTATATTTTCCAGTTCCTACCAATAAACGAGAATTGAATTTGTGTCCTGCGACTTCAAAAAAGTCTTCTTTCAAATCAATCATTTTAAATTTTTTTATATTAGTTAAATTGTAAGCTGCAAAATTGAATATTAACCAATCTTTAAACTCAATGACTAAATCGACAATTCGGATAATTTATAAACAGAAAAGATTAAATTTAAGTAAAGAACAAGTTTTACAGGACTCTTCAGATATTGCTAAAAATTTTATTAATAATTTATTGCCAAAAATTGTCGATTTTAAAAATAAGAAATTGGCTTTTTATGTCTCTACCAATAATGAAGTTAATCCAATTCAGATTATAAAGCATTGTAAAAAACTAGGAAACCAGATTTCTTTACCAAAAATTAATCAAAATTTAGAACTTAATTTTAAATCATATGTTCTTGGTGATGAATTGGTGGTTAATAAAAATTATCCAAAATTGTTAGAACCTTCGGAATCAAAAACAAATATTACGCCTGACATTGTTTTTGTGCCTTTGGTTGCGTTTGATGAAAACTGCCATCGAATTGGTATGGGTGGAGGCTTCTACGACGCTATGATTAGTCGTTCACGCACAGGAAATCTCAAACAAATTTTTATCGGACTTGGCTACGAAATGCAAAAATGCGACAGAATAGAATTAGATAAATGGGACCAAAATCTTGATCTTATTATATCTCAAATAAACATTACGCTCTGCAAACAGTAAAATAGAGACTGTATCATTTTGATAATCCTTAATAAAAAAGGGAAATTAACAGTTGCTTTCATATTTCTTTCTTATAATTTACAAATAGATGTGAAGTTCTAGAGAGCCTTTGGCACTTACTGGAGCAGATCATTGAAAGGTTTTTATTATTAATTTTTTCGGAACTAAAACAATGCATAAAACAGACTTAATTAAAGAAATTGCTATCGCAGCTGGATTATCTCAAAAAGATGCTGGTAACGCTTTAGACTCAGCTTTAAAAATCATCACTAAAACTTTGAAGAAAAAAGAGTCTGTAACTTTGATCGGTTTTGGTACTTTTAAAACCGTTAAAACTGCAGCCAGAAAAGGTCGAAATCCACAAACTGGAAAAGAAATCCAAATTAAAGCTTCCAACAGAACTAAATTTACTGCTGGCAAAGCTTTAAAAGATGCAGTGAAATAGTTTTATAACTTTTTCTAAGTATTTTTGAAAAACTCTTACATTAAATATCTTGATGTAAGAGTTTTTAAGTTTTTTTAAGTATTATTTCAAGAAGTAGTAATTTAGTTATTGCAACTTATGAATTAAATTTTATATTCTGAGCCTCTAAAAATTTTGGGTGATTAGCTCAGTTGGTAGAGCATCTCCCTTACAAGGAGAGGGTCGGCAGTTCGAACCTGTCATCACCCACCATCTTTAAATCGCCGTCTTTTAAATCGTTTATATATTTTTTCTTTTGTGGGGGTGTAGCTCAGTTGGTTAGAGCGCCTGCCTGTCACGCAGGAGGTCGCGAGTTCGAGTCTCGTCACTCCCGCCACCCATTTATAAGGGTTGGCGGCTTTTTACAAAATCATCAAAAACTTCCGTGTCCGTCTGGTGTCCGTCCAATAACACAATTTCATTTCTTCATTCTAAAATCTTCCCTTCAAAAACTTAAATCTAGTTTTATCAATCAAGAATCTTTTAAATGAAAATTTAATGATGGTTTTTGATAATGATTAATTTTATTTGTTTATCGTTAACTTTCACATTGACAAATTGATTTTGCTGTTTATGGTT
>JBLHNE010000088.1:0-6199 GCA_047619265.1 Rickettsiales bacterium
CAGAAAATCCTAGGCCTCGCAAAATTTCTTCACCTTTCCAGCCTTCATATTCACGATCTTCTGGTAAAACGGAGCAAACCTCTTCAATGGCAGAAGCATGAGTAAATTGAATATGCTGCGCAAAATGTCCAATTTTATATCCTTTAGGGAACTCAACTTCACCAGAATCTGGCTCTAATTGATTTAGTAATAATTTTAGGAATGTAGATTTCCCGCTACCGTTACGCCCAATTAAGCCAACTTTTTCGCGTCCGTTAATAATAAAATTAACATCTTCAAAAATTGAATTGCCGGCGAATGAAATTGAAAGGTCTCTTACTTTGATCATTTTTAGTTTTTAGTTTTTAGTTTTTAAAGACTCTATTTTTGATGAATAATTAGCTTTTCATCAATAAATCAATATTCCCGCCAATGGCTGAAACATTAATTGATAAAGTTCGTTCACTTATAAATTTAAGTAAATAATGTGGTCCACCAGCTTTGAAGCCGGTTCCGGAAAGCCCTTCACCACCAAATGGTTGAGACTCGACAATTGCACCAGTAATGTTGCGATTAATGTAGATATTTCCAGCGTTAATTCGTTTTTCAATATCTTTGTATTGATCATGAATTCTGGTGTGCATTCCAAAAGTTAAGCCAAATTTTAAATCGTTAATTTTTTGAATTAAATTTTCACCATTTTTATATCTGAAAACATGCAAAATTGGTCCGAAATTTTCACCTTGCAAAAGATCTAAATCGTCAATTTCCCAAATTTGTGGAGCAAAAAAACTACCGTCTTTTTCTAAATCGTTAATTTTTAATTTATAAATTAATTTAGCACCTTTAGAATTTTCTAAATAATCGATATGTTTTTGTAGATTAGCTTTTGCTGTTTCGTCAATGACTGGTCCAATATCAGTTTTTAAATTCCAAGGATTGCCAACTTCCATTTCGCCAGCAGCATTTGAAGCTAGTTCTAGAACTTCGTCGGCAATAACTTCTGGTAAGAATAAAATTCGAAGAGCAGAACATCTTTGCCCAGCACTACTAAAGGAAGAAAGTAAAACATCGTCAACCAATTGTTCTGGCAAAGTAGAGCTATCGGCAATCATAGAATTTTGTCCGCCAGTTTCAGCAATCAGAGTAATAATTTCATCCGGCCTGTCGGCAAGAGCGCGCTGAATATTTTTAGCAGTTGCAGTCGATCCTGTAAAACAAACACCTTTAATTTCTTCTTGTTTAATTAAAGCGGAGCCAACAATTGCACCTTTTCCCGTTATAAGCTGTAGCACATCTTTCGGAATTCCTGCCAGATGACAAAGTTCTACCATTTTTGAAGCAATTAGCGGGGTTTGCTCAGCTGGTTTAGCAATTACTGTATTACCAGTTGCAAGAGCTGCCATTATTTGCCCAGCAAAAATTGCTAATGGAAAATTCCATGGGCTAATGCAAGCAAAAACTCCTTTAGGATGAAGGCTTAATTGATTAGTTTCTCCAGTAATTCCAGGTAGAGAAATTGCTTCACCCATTAATTTTTCCGCTTGAAAAGCGTAATATCGACAAAAATCGACTGCTTCTCTAATTTCTGCAACTGCGTCATTAATGGTTTTTCCAGCTTCTTTAATACAAAGAGCCATTAATTCAACATGGTTTTCTTCAATTAGATCGGCGGTTTTTCGCAAAATGTCTGCTCTTATTTTAACATCAACATTTTTCCAATTCTCAAATGCTTTGTGAGCTTTTTTAGAAGCAATAATAACATTTTCTTCAGTTCCTTCTTTAATGGTTCCAACGATTTGAGATTTTTCAGATGGATTGAAAATTTCTACCACATTGCCAGATAAAGCTTCATTTTCAAAATTCCATTTAGAATCAGTGAATTTCACCAATTCTTCTTGTAGATTTTTAAATTGACCAACATTACCAAAATCAATTCCTTTAGAATTTTCTCTGGAAGAGCCATATAATTTAGAAGGTCTAGCAATGGTTTCGTTAGAAAAACCACCAAAAGCTTTAACTTTAGCGATTGGATCTTCGATAATTTTTTCGACAGGAATTTCTTTATCAAGAAGCATGTTGGCAAATGAGCTATTGGCGCCATTTTCTAGAAGTCTTCTAATTAAATAGGCCAATAAATCTTTGTGACGACCAATTGGTGCATAAATTCGACAAGGAACTTCTTTAACCACTTCGCAGTAAAGGCTTTCACCCATTCCATAAAGACGCTGTAATTCGAATTTTTTGTCGCCAGCATATTGTCTAATTGCCGCAATTGAATGGGCGTTGTGAGTGGCAAATTGCGGGAAAAAGCTGTCTGAATTTTCAAAAAGTTTTTTTGCGCAAGCTAAATAGGCAACGTCGGAATGATATTTATTGGTGAAAACTGGAAAATGTTCCAAGCCAGCACTTTGAGCAAATTTAATTTCACTATCCCAATAAGCGCCCTTAACTAAGCGAATTGGAATGATTCTATTAGTTTCCTTGGCAAGATTTGCCAAATATTCAATTACATAAAAAGAACGTTTTTGATAAGCTTGTAGAACAAAACCAATTCCACTCCAACCAACAAATTCAGGCATTTTGCAAATTGCGCCGAAAATCTCTAATTCAAGATCAAGGCGTCTAGCCTCTTCAGCATCAATTGAAACTGTAAGGTTATATTCTTTAGCAATCGTTAGTAATTCAACAATTTTAGGAAGTAGTTCTTTAAAAACTCGTTCTTTTTTTATTAGTTCGTAGCGCGGGTGAAGGGCGGTTAATTTGATTGAAACACCAGATTTTTCTAAAGGATCTTGGTTTAAATTTTTGCTGTGATATTTACCAATTTTGTGAATTGCAGCTTTGTATGATTCAAAATATGTTTCAGCTTGATCCGTACTTCTGGCGCCTTCTCCTAGAATATCATAGGAAAAAATATATCCCATTTTCTCATATTTTGAAGCTTTTGCCAAAGCTTTGTCGATGGTTTGTCCCATTACAAATTGCAGTGCAACCAAATGCATTGCGGCTTTTAAAGCCTTTCTAATTACTGGTTCAGAGGTTTTTCTAAAAACATTTCTTAGGAAAGTGAATGGTTTGTCTTCAGCATCGCTGCCAATTTCAATGGTTTTCCCGGTTAAAAGCATTCCCCAGCTAGAGGCATTAAAATAGAAGGAATCTTCGTCTTTTAAATATTGTTTCCAGTTAGTTTCTTCAAAAGTTGATTCGATTAATTTATTGGCAGTTTCACTATCAGGAATGCGCAGCAAGGCTTCGGCCAAACACATTAAAGCTACACCTTCTTTGGTGGATAAATTATATTTATTTAAGAATGATTCTACACTGATCTTGGCTTCAAAATTTCGCGCCGATTCCACCATTTGATAGGCTTTGCGCAAAATTCCAGAATTGTCTTCATTAAATCCATCTAAATAAGACACCATTTCCGCCATTACTTGTGATTCACGGGCAAATTGTTGTTTACTGATTTGATCTAAATTCATTGTTGGCTTTATTTTATTAGTTTCTAAGGATTACCTTGCAAAGGATCTAAGGTGAGGGCGATGAAGAGTCTAATTATAAACTTTAACTTCATCGCCCTCAAGTTCGGTAAATGGTAATACGTCTTTTTAATATAAAATTGGCTAGTTATTTGGTAGGTTTTCTGCCGCCGTTATTTCTGCCGTCAAATTTTCTGCCGCCAAAGCCAGCAGAGTTGTTTGCAGATTTGTTTCCAAAATCCCTACTTCTATTATTCGACGAGCTGTTGCCAAATGAAGGTCTGTCGCTTTGTCCGCCAGATTTTTTGTCAAATTTTGAATCAGAACCGGTGCTAGAAGTAAATTTACTTCTGCGATCGTCTCTGGCATATGGGTTTTGACTAGAATCGCTTCTTCCTTCGAACCTTGGTTTGCGATCACCAAATTTTCCTGCTGAATTATTTCCAAAAGTAGGGCGATCATGAGATCTTTTAAATCTATCTTGACCAGAACCTATTTGTTTTTCACCAAATCCAACTTCTCTGCCACCAAAATCGCTAGGTTTGCGATCAAAAGATGGTTTAGAAGGGCGATCTGAAGATTCAAATCTTGGTTTTCTTTCACCAGAAAATGATCCGCGATCATTAGATCTAGGTGCACTTCCATTAGGGTTAAATCTTGGTTTTGAATCACTTCCTCCAAATCTTGGTTTATCTTCAAAATTTCTTGGCGCGCGATCGATATTGAAGTTTTTTTCAGAACTGCCTTCCGAGTTAGATCTTGGTTTTCTGTCATCACCAAATTTACCATCAGATTTTTGCTTAACAAATCTGCCGTTAGAATCTTTTTGTCTGCTTTGGGCAAAATATGAAAGTGGGCGGTCTGCTTTGCCGCCAGTGTTAAATTTCTTTTTAAATCCGGGCCTAGAAGCAGAAGTAGTAGGAGGCATAGATCTGGTAGATGGTTTTCTGCCGCTATCGCCACGTTTTATTGAAGGTAGTGAGTTGGCCGCAAATTCGCTAGCTTCCACACCGGAAAGTGGGTGGTTTTCATCGACTGGAATTTTCATTTTAATGATTTTCTCAATATCTTTTAAGAAAGGTTTTTCAGAACCATCGCAAAAAGAAATTGCAATTCCTGCTCTTCCTGCTCTTCCTGTTCTACCAATTCTATGAACATAGCTTTCTGGTTCATTAGGAAGATCGTAGTTTATAACGTGAGTGATGCTGGAAATATCGATTCCACGGGCAGCAATATCGGTTGCAACTAAAACTTTAATTTTTCCATTACGAAATTCATCCAAAGCTTTTTCACGAGCTGATTGCGATTTATTGCCGTGAATCGCCATAGCCTTAATGGCATGTTGATCTAGAAAAGCAGCAATACGATTGGCATTATGCTTGGTTTTAGAGAAAACTAAAAATAAATCACCATCTTCGCTATTTTTGATAATGGTTTTAAGTAGAAGTGGTTTGTTAGCTTTTTCAACAAAATTGATGCTTTGATCAATTCTCTCAACTGTTGTGGCTGCTGGAGTTACTTCAACTTTAATTGGATCTTTTAAAATTGAATTTGCCAAAACCGCAACATCTTTGGGCATGGTCGCTGAGAAAAATAATGTTTGTCTTTCCGATGGAAGCTTGGCAATAATTTTTCTAACATCATTAATAAAGCCCATATCAAGCATTCTGTCTGCTTCATCAAGAACAAAAATTTCCAAATCAGCAAAACGAATATGACCTTTATTCATTAAATCAAGAAGTCTTCCGGGGGTTGCAACTAGAATATCAAATCCTTTTCTGGCATTAGCTATTTGAGTATTAATGTTTACTCCGCCAAAAATTAAACCAGATTTAAGGTGCAAATCTTCGCCATAAAGTTTGATATTATCGTTAATTTGACTAGCTAGCTCGCGGGTTGGAGTCAAAATTAAAGCGCGAACACGATTAGAAAGAACAGGTTTACTGCTTTTGAATAAATTATCTAAAATTGGCAAGGCAAAAGCGGCAGTTTTTCCGGTTCCTGTTTGAGCGATTCCAAGTAGATCTTTTCCTTCTAAAATGTGAGGAATTGCTTTGGCTTGAATGGGAGTAGGGTCTACATAGCCTTTTTTGGCAAGGGCACTGACGATTTTATCGTTAAGATTTAGATCTGTAAAATGAGGCATTTAATTAGTTTTAAAAGTGAAAGTTAAAAACTTCGAAGATATTTTGGTCTTAAAAGTAATTTTGATTTTTTAGCGATACATCTCGAAAGGTTTCTGAAGATTTTATAAGCAGATTTGATGAATGGCACTTCGCGCGAAATTCTGTGGCGCAGACTAGAGTAAAAAAAATAAATATCCATTATTAATCTTGACTGTAGGAATGTTAGTTTTTAAGTTGCTCTGGTCAGAAATTAGCACCGAATTTCTGGTGTTGATTTTTGATGCCAATATTTTTTGGCAATTATCAATAACCAACAAAAAAACTAAACTATGAAAAAATTTACTATTATCGCCCTGACAGTATCTTTACTTGCATCTTTTCCGGCAATTGCCAAAGAAGATGGCAAAAAAGCAGAAAAACTTTCTAAACATAAATCTTTTGTTCTTCCCTACCTTAAAAAAGAAGAAAAGATCATTAATGGTCAAATTTCTTGCATAGATTCTGCTACAGATAAAAAATCTGTTTCAAAATGCAATAAAGAAAAGAGAGTTCAGATTAAAAATCTAAAATCTCAGAAAAAAGCTGAAAAACAGAAAATGACAGCTCAAAGAA
>JBLHNE010000089.1:0-6187 GCA_047619265.1 Rickettsiales bacterium
TCTTCTGGAATTTCTAAATTTTCATCAACAATTTCTTCCTCGGCTACATCCGCTAATTCTTCTTCAAGAATATCATCCTCAAGAACATCTTCTTCAAGAATATCATCCTCAAGAACATCTTCTTCAAGAATATCATCCTCAAGAACATCTTCTTCAAGAACATCTTCTTCAAGAATATCATCTTCTATAATTTCTAAATTTTCTTTCTCTTCTTCTATGTTATCCAAATCGAGATCATCAGTAGAATCATCTTCTAAATGGTCGGCGTTATTAAAATTTAAATCGCTTTCCTCTTCTAAAACATCAGACTCTTCAGTTTTGAACAATTCAGTATCACTTAAATCTTCCTCAACATTTTTACTATCTTGAGGTTCAGATATATCCATTTCAATTTCGGAATCTAAATCTAAATCTAAGGTTTTAGAATCATTGTTTGAAGGTTCTTCCATAAAATCTTCCTCAACTTCTTCCCTTTGATCTTCTGAATCGCTGGTGTTGCTGCTTAAAAAATCAAAATCATCACCTTCTGTTGTTTCCAGTTTATCTTGGGTGCTTGGAGAGATTTTGTTTTGAGAATTATACTTGTCATCTACTATTTTTTTGGAATCTTCATCGATATATTCGAAATCATCTTGAGACTCAGATTCGTTCATATCTTCTGTTTCCTCTTGAGGATTGGTTTTTTCAATTTTTTGCATTTTGTTGCGAATGCTTTCCAATATTGAAGTTGAGTTCTTTTTTGTCTTCATTTTATACCTAGAAATTAGTTTTTAAAATTTATAAAATATTCGCAGACAAAGGATTAATAATCAATGGTTTATCCTTGGTGCAATTAAGGTTATTATTAAGATTAGCAAGTTAGTGGCGGGAAATGAAAATCCTTAATAATATTTAGCATAATTCTGCCTATCTTCCTCTATATTCAGGAACATTTTGATTTTTAACCCAAACATCTTTCGGTGGTTGTCCGGTTTGATAGAAAATATCGATAGGAATTCCACCACGTGGATACCAATATCCACCAATTCTCAGCCATCTTGGATTCAATAATTTTTGCAAGTCTTTGGCAATTTTGATTGTGCAATCTTCGTGAAAGGCTCCGTGATTACGGAAGCTTACCAAATAAAGTTTAAGAGATTTACTTTCAACAATATATTCATCAGGAATATAGTCGATGACTAAATGAGCAAAATCTGGTTGACCAGTAACGGGGCATATTGAAGTAAATTCGGGGCAGGTTAGGGTGATAACATAATCAACATCAATATGTGGATTCGCAGCTTTATCAAGAATTTCTAGATCTGGAGCTTGATATTGATAATTAGTGTTTTTTCCAAGTTTTAAGGAAGTGTTTTTTTTATTGTTAGTCATTTTTAGAAGTTTAAATTAATTTTAAAAGCGCCTGCTAATTAGTGTATGGTAATTAGTATCTGGTAATTTACGATTTTAAAATCAAAATCTTTACAAAACCACTTAATTTAAAATGTTCAAAAGAATATTTATTTTTCCAATTAGAATTTATCAATTATTCATATCGCCAGTTATTGGTGGTAGTCGCTGTTGTCGCTTTGCCCCGACCTGTTCGCAATATGCTATTGATGCAATTGAACAATTTGGAGTAATTAAGGGAATATTTTTAGGAATTAAGAGAATATTAAAATGCAATCCTTGGGGCGGAAGTGGTTATGATCCAGTTTCTCAAATTAAAGAAAAAAACAAAAGTTAAAATGTCAAAAAATATAATCCATTATATTATTTTAAACATAGCTTTGATTTTTTGCTTCTTGCCTAATGTTGGAGCTAAGGAATTTGCTCGGGATAAATTCGGGGCGAATTCAGATGTTCTAAAATATGCTCAAAACGATGTTAATAATTTAGACATAATTTCTCAGCTCAAAAAAGATCAAGAAAAGCAAGAAAAGGCTTTAGCTCCAGATTTAGAATCTCTTGGTCTTGATCAAATTGACGATATTCCAAAAAAATCTCCAGAACCTGCTAAAATTATTGGCTCTTTTCCAAATGTCGATCTTCCTTCGGGTGAAAAAGTTGAAACAGAATCTTCTAAAAAAGTCCTAACCTCTGAGCCCGCAAAAACTTTGCCAAAAAATTTACCCGGCTTTCCTAATGTTAAAGAGGGTTCTGCAAAAAACGACATTCCAGAATCTAGCAAGTCAAATACTGAAAAAAAGGAAAAAATAAAAAATAAAGGATCTACAGATTCAAGATTTTTTGGCTTAGTTAAATCCAAAGCAGAAAAAGTTAAAGATCAAGTAATACAGGCTAAAGATCGGGTAATAGATGCTAAAGATCAGGTGATGAAATCTACAGAATCTTTTGATGAAAATCCTGATTTAAAAAAAGTTGAAGAAAAAGAGATTGATAAAGTTAAGAAAAATCCTTCAGAGCTGGAGATTGAAAATAATAAGAAAAAATTAGAAGAAATAGAAAGAATAAAAAGAGATAAAATTATCTTAGATGATCTGGATCGGGAGCGCAGAGCAAAAAAATTGGAAGATTTGAGGCGGGAATATTTGCAAAAAGATTACAATGAAGATTATGAAGATGTCGGTCATTATCAAATAATAAGCAACATCGTTCCTAAAGAAAAAGTTTTGCCAAAATTCATTAATCAAGAAGTTCCACCGCCATTATTGAATCGTATTAGGGGTTCTGAAAATAAACATCATCCGATGATTATGAGTAAGTCTGAAACAGTAAGATTTATGTTTAAAGCTTTAGCGGAGAATAAAATTGACGATTTCAATTCTTTATATTCCTTGGTTCAAGAGCCTAATATTAAAAACCTTCGAGGAGATACGTTATTAACATTTGCAGTTTTAATGAGAAGATACGCAGCAATTTCCAGCTTATTATCTAAGGGATCTAATCCAGATATGCCTAACGATTTAGGATATACGCCACTTAATATTGCCATTGAACTTTCCGACTACACCGAGGCTGAGATTTTAGTTAATATGGGGGCAAATGTTAATTTGGTCGATGGAGCGAACGGAACTTATTTAATGCAATCTGTTAGAGTTGGATCTTTAACAATTACTGATTTATTAATTAGAAATGGAGCTAACGTTAATGTTGAAGACCGCAATGGCAGTACCGCTTTGTCTATAGCTTATCGATATAGAAAAGACATCATTGCTAAGTATTTATTAAAATATAACGCTAAAAGCTGGATTAAAAGAGGATATGATTCCGAGGAAACGCCGATGATTGAAGATATATTTAACAAGTGGAAATAAACATTTTATTTTTTGATTACCTCCCCTATAGTCAAGGAAATTTTAGATGAAAAAATCAGAATATTATTTTTTTTAAAATCTTTCTAACTTGTTACTTAGATAAATTTTTTCCAGAATTTTGCCAGATTTTTGCCAGATTTTTTCCAAGATTTTGCCAGATTTTTGCCAGATTTTTGCCAGATTTTTGCCAGATTTTTGCCAGATTTTTGATATAAATAGCATTATTTTTCTGCAAAATTATCTTAAAATCATTTTTAGGCGCCGATATTTAAATTCAATCAAAATCACAATAATTGCAGTCCTATTCTCCAAAAATACATAACCAAAAAAAGGATATTGGTAATTCTTTTGGTGCTAAAATATCTAGTACAAAAAAGGTAATTCTATCAATTACCGTTCTTTGTGTCATATCTGCTATGCTATTTTCAAATAACATCAAAGCGCAAATTGATAGTATAATTACCGAAGATGGCGATGGAATCGCGGGCATTACTTCCCTAATGAATGCCGCAACCAATAACGATGTTAATGCTATAAATTTTTTTTCTAGAGCTGGATCTTCGCAGATCAATAGTCAAAACATTGGCGGAGCAACAGCTCTTCATATTGCTGCAAGAAATGGCAATGAAGAAATAGTTTCGATTTTAATTAAGAATGGTGCCAAAGTTAATTATGTTGATAACGAAGGTTGGACGCCGCTTATGAGGGCATTTTTATTACCTAATGCTGAATTAATTAAAACCCTACTAGTTTCTGGAGCCGACGCTAGAAAAATGAATATTCTTGGTGAAACGGCCATCATTCAAGCTGCAACATCAAATTGTGTGGAATGTGTTAAAACATTATTTTTTGGTTATGATTTTGTTCATAATTTAGATATCAAAACCCTTCGTCAGCAAGTTAATGAGGCAATAAATATTGCTCACAATAAAAATAATCCAGAAATTAAGTCATTTTTAGAGCAATATCTAAGTCAAGTAGTCAACAAAGCTGAGATTAATAAGCCCATAATTAATAGCGTTTCTTACAATCTGAATAATATTGAAACCATAAAAGAAGATAATAGATCGTCTTTTATTACAACTCCAAATGCTAAGAGTAATTATAACGAGATTATTATTACCAGATCTCCACAAAATCTAAATGTTACTAGAAATGCTGGAGTTAATAAAGGATTCGTTAAAATAAGAAGTTTGGTTGAAAAGCCAAATAAGCGGATAGTTTATAAATTTATGGTGCAAAAAGATCAAAATTGGAATGAGCCTACAAATGAATTTGCAATTAAACCAATATTTAAGCCTGTAAATGAATATGCAGGTAAGTCTATAAATAAGACGCTAGAGCCAAAAATTTTAGAAAAAGAACCTGTTATTGAGATGAATGTTATTCAAATATCTCTAGATGAAGAGTCGCCTTTGTCATCCGGTAATTTACCGCAAAATAATTTGCCAACAAAGAAATCACCTGAAAATTCAAAATTTTTAAGAAGTGAGCCAAGTAAAGTAAAAAAATATGTATTTGCAGGAAAAACAAAGCCTTTTGTGCCGTTTAGAAAAGATAAAATGAAAAAAAAGCAAGTTTTTCAAGATGAATCTAAAGCAGAAAATTCCCTTGAGAAACCTGAATCCGATAACAATTCAACTGCTAACAATCCTTCCATGAAATACAATTTTACTGGCCAAGAAAAACCATATATCAAAAAAACCTTTTAAAATTTCTAAATAAAATTTATCTAAACTATTTTTAAAGGTATTTTTAAAGGTATTTTTTGAATTTTTTCGGAAAGCTAATAAATTGCAGCATCTTCAATTTCAAGAAATATTTACAAGAAACATTCGTGAAGCGAGGCTGAATAAGCAATCCATAAATATTTAAAGCCTATTTAATTTCTAATAAACTTTAGTGAGCTCTAATGTAATTTTTTAACTGCTATATTCTCAACTGCCAGATTCTCAACTGCCAGATTCTCAACTGCTATAGTTGCTACATTTTTCTGAGCTTCTTTTTTAGAGGATCCAGATGCTCGATATTGACGATCGTCAAAATTTACAATGGCTTCAAATATTGGCTGATGACTGTTTCCACCAACTTTTTCGATATTATAGATGGGTAATTTCTTAGATTTGGACTGAATAATTTCTTGCAGAAGCGAAACTGAATCTCTAGGAGTTTCTTCACTTTGATCAATAATATTTTTCCAATTTCTTAAAATAAATTTCTGGCACTCCTCTAGATTGGAATCAAGGTAAATTGCTCCAATTATAGCTTCTAAGGAATTTTCTAAATTACGCTTATTACTTCTTCCCCCAATTGTTTCCTCCCCATCTGATAATTTAATAACTTCACCAACACCAATTTGACTAGCAACCTTAGATAACACTTCTCCGCAAACCAAATAAGCCCTCCTTTTAGAAAGTTCCCCCTCGTTGGCTTTGGGATATTTTGCAATTAAAGTTTCAGCAATCACCAAAGCTAAAATTGTATCACCTAAAAATTCTAGTCTTTGGTAATTATTAGCTTTATCTTTTTTAGAAAAACTCGGATGAGTTAGTGCTTCTTCAAGTAATTCTGGATTATTAAAATGGTAGGAAATTTTTTTAAGAAAATTTTTCAATTTATGTATAATTTTTTTTAAAGAAGAGTTGAGTCAAGAAAGATATAAAATCATTTATTAATTGCCATAGAAATGAAAAATAAAAACTTACTGATTAAATCTTAATTATATGGCGTATTTCTTTAAGAGATTATTATTGATAAATTTGTGTCAATTAATGCCAAATCCCATCTTTAATAGCATATTCATTCTTTATCTTTTTTGGTCTTTACCTAAAGAAATTAAACAGTGATATGATCAGAAAATCCAACAATGCAATCTATATAAATTTATTTATAGATGGCATTTTCTCTTAAAACTCGATGTCTGTTTTTAG
>JBLHNE010000090.1:0-6155 GCA_047619265.1 Rickettsiales bacterium
TTTTCTTCAAAAGTTTCCCCATTTTCTTCCGGTTCAGCCAAATTAAAATCTGCCGCCGAAATTGCCTTAATACCAATTCCGCCTAGCAATTGCGCAATTTCTACCAATTTACCTTTATTTCCACTAGCAATTAAAATCTCGTTAATTTTTGTTTTCATTAAATTTTTCTAAATATTAATTAGTATCTAGTATCTAGTAACCAGCAACCAGTAACTATTTACTTATTCTCCAAGTCTTCTAGCTTCATCTTCCGATGTTAGGGCGTTAACAAATTCATCTAAATTGCCATTAATCACATCATCAAGTTTGTACAAAGTTAAGTTAATGCGATGATCTGAAACTCTCCCTTGTGAAAAATTGTAGGTTCTAATTCTCTCTGATCTATCTCCTGAGCCAATTTGACCTCTTCTATCGTCTGATCTTTCTTTATCTATTCGACTTCTTTCCGCGTCATAAAGTCTGGAGCGCAAAATTTTCATACCTTTTTCGCGGTTTTTATGTTGCGATTTTTCGTCTTGTTGGCAAACAGTAACTCCGGTGGGAATATGAACAATACGAACCGCACTGTCTGTGGTGTTTACTGATTGTCCACCTGGGCCAGATGATCTGTAAACATCGATTCTTAAATCTTTTTCTTCAATTTTAATATCTACCTCTTCAGCTTCAGGCAAAACTGCGACAGTGGCAGCAGAAGTGTGAACTCTTCCTTGGCTTTCGGTTTCTGGAACTCTTTGAACTCGATGGACGCCAGATTCAAATTTCAATCTAGCAAAAACATTACGCCCAGAAATTGAAGCAGAAGCATCTTTATAGCCGCCAATTCCGGTGTCGTTAATTGATAAAATTTCAAATTTCCATTTTTTAATTTCAGCATATTTTTGATACATTGAAAATAATGTTGCTGCAAATAATGCTGCTTCTTCTCCGCCAGTTCCTGCTCTAATTTCAATGATCGCATTTTTTTCATCGGCTTCGTCTTTAGGTAGAAGCGCTACTTTAATAGCTTTTTCTAGTTCAGGAACTTTCTTTTCTAGAGTATATTGTTCCTCCTCCATCATATCTTTCATCTCAGAATCGAGGCTCGGATCTTTTAAATCGGCATTTAAATCTGCCAATTCTTGCTCAGTCTTTTGAAATTGAATGATGGTTTCAACAATTGGCCCTAAGTCTGAATATTCTTTAGATATTTTGGCAAAATCATTTCCTAATTTGGAAGGATCTAGCAGTTTTTCTCCTAAATAGGTATGTTTTTTAATTAAAGAATCGAGTTTTGAAGTAAAAAGAGATATTTGGGGAGACATTTGTCAGTGAGTTATTAATTAGTGAATTAAGGCTATAAAAGCAGAAAAAATATTTAAGTCAAGATAAGTTAAAGTCTTTCAACTAAACGATTGGCAGATAGTAAATGATCTTTTTCCTCTAAGCTATCAATCTTTGAGTCTAGATCTGGATTTGCAGGGTGAATCATGATTTCTATTTCGGAAAAATTAGTATCTGATAAATTTTTCGATGAATTGTCCTTAGGTATTAATTTAGAGATTAATTCTTTGGAAATTTTACAAGTGTATAAAATGCTAAAAAAGTAACTTGGATTAGGGTAATTTTTGGAATTATTCAACAAGCCGCAAATCCTTAATATTAGCAATTTAATAAGCCCGCCATCAAATAAGAAAGTTTTCTTGTGGCCAATTTTCCAGCTTTTAATCAGGCTTTCATTAATCACTCTAACCTTAGAAATGTTGTGATTACTTGCGGCTTTAACAACTAAATCAAAAATTTTAGGAATAAAGTGAATATGGCGATGACTGTTAATGTGTTCTAGCTTTAAACCAGATTTTTCTATCAAAGAAATTTGTGCTTCCAATTCCTTTTTAACTTCGGCAAGAAATTTCTTTTGATTAAAAATTATTTGAAGGAATATCTTAACAAACCCATTTTTAAAATTTCCAGAATCGTCAGTTAGCAATTTTGAATCTAAAATAGAGCGACCAGAAGATAGGTTAAAATGTAAGCCAATTTTTAAATTCGGATTTTCTTTGGCAATTTTAATTGCTTGGTCAAAATATCCGCAGCCACACATTAAGCTTGCGGAAGTTATTTTTCCGGCCTTAAACATTTCTAAAACGGCCTGATTTACTCCGGGGCTGATGCCAAAATCATCGACATTAATGGTGATTTTCATCTTAATTTATAGTTTTTATAGGAATTTTTATGGCTATTTTTATGGCTATTTTTATGGCTATTTTTACAGGGATTTATCTTTCTCAAGATCTTTTTCACTAAAAACATTTCCTTCATTTTTTTGGGCTTCAGAACCTTCAATTACTTGAGCAAAATAAAGTGGACGATTTTTTGATTCAATATGAATTCGGCCAATATATTCACCAAGAATTCCCAGAATAATGAATTGCAAACTAGCGAGGAAAACAATTAAGCAAATAATGGTTGGATAACCACTTGGTTGATTGGTAACGAAATATTCATAAACCGTCCAAGCCCCGAAAGATAAGGAAAAGAAAGCGCAAATAATGCTAAAATAAATCGAAATTCTAAGCGGTTTTATTGAGAATTGCAGAATTGAATCAAAGGCTAAAGCAAATGATTTAATTAAATTGTAGTTGGTTTTGCCATGTAATCTTTTCGGTGCAATAAATTCTATTTCGGCGCATTTAAACATTCCTAGCCAACTAAGCATGCCGCGAAACATTCGACTATTTTCACGCATATCCTTAATTGTTGAAATATAGGTGCTGCCAATCAATCTGAAATCTGGAGTTGCTGAAGGAATGTTGATGTCAGAAATGGTGTTTATTAGTTTGTAATAGGCTTTTGACAAAAATTTACTCAAGACAGTTTTATCTTTATTTTCGATAATTTTAGTTAAGACCACATCGTATCCTTCTTGCCATTTAGCAATAATTTGAGGAATTAATTCTGGAGGATGTTGCAAATCGGCATCCATAAAAATTACGGCAGAACCTTTAGAATGGTCAAGTCCAGCGGTCATTGCCACTTCGTGACCGAAGTTTCTAGCAAAATTTACGATTCGAACTTTTGCATCTTTTGCGGCCAATAATTTTAAAACAAATAGAGTCTGGTCATGACTTCCATCGTTAACAAAAATTAGCTCATAGTCGATTGAGGTGCATTTTTCTAGATTTAAAAGCAGCTGACGATAGAGCTCCGGTAGGTTTTTTTCTTCGTTGTAAGCAGAAATAACGATACTAACTAATTGCTTGGTCATAATTAACTTAAGTGATTTTTGAAAGAGAAGTTTTTATGCAAGAAATAGGTTAAGATAGTTAAGATAATTATACAAATTAGCTGAGACAGAAAAATATTAACATGAGCTAAATCTTTTAAAACAAAGAGCAGGGCGGCATTGCAAATTAAATATCCCAAATAAACCAAATTCACTTTTAAATATTCGTGAAGCAATTTTCCTTTTGAATGAAAAACCAAAAATCTTAAAGTAAAAAATGAATTACTAACCGAGATAAAATGGGTTACTACTAAAATGGTTAAATAATGTATTTTTAACCCAAAAAGAAGCTCTAATAAACAAAAAACTCCATAAGAAAAAGCGGTGTTGTAGCCACCAATTACAAGGAAGCGTATTTTTTCATTATTCAGGTAGATGTTAATAATATTATTAAATGTGAGAGTTTCTTTGATGGATTGTTTGGTTAATTTATTCATAGATTAATCTTTAGTTAGGCATGTCGTTTTCATCAATTCCCCAAATCTCTTTTTTTGTAATCCAGCCTTTTTTGCCATCAATTTTAATAATACAATAATTAATATTACATTTAAAAAGATCGGCAACAACATTGTTTTCTAAGCGTAGAAGCACCTTTGATTTTGTTGATGGTTTGGAGTAAAGATTAATAAAGCTTTTAGCGGTTTTTACTATAATTGTTCTTTTTTTGGTAACTAAGCTTTGAATAATCCAACCAGTTCCACCTTCATAATCTTCAACTTCGTTCCAATTGTCGTATTCACTAACAACTTTTACAGGAATTCCGCGAAGTTTGAAGGTAAATTTAATTGAATATTTTGATCCTGGTCCTGCCCTAACATTGGTTTCGCTGGCTCTGAGCGATACAAAATAATTAGTTTTAACTGGTTTATCAAAAGCCTTGGAACTTACGGGAAGTAGGAAGGGTAGGAATGAGATTAGTAATAAAAACTTTTTCATTTAGGTAGTCTGTTTTTCTCTTTTATTGTGATATTTCTTGCCGCCATTTTTGATATTTTCTTGCTTGACTCGAGAAACTGCCAAATCGTTATTTTCAACATTTTTACTAACAACACTTCCAGCGGCAATAATAGCCCCATCGCCAATATCAATTGGTGCAATTAAAGCTGTGTTTGAACCAACAAAAACTTTTTTTCCGATTTTAGTTTTAAATTTTTTGTAGCCATCGTAGTTACAAGTAATTGTGCCAGCGCCAATATTGCTTTCCTCACCAATTTCGGCATCGCCAACATAGCTTAAGTGGCTAATTTTAGCACCTTTTTTAATTGTGGATTTTTTAACTTCCACAAAATTGCCAATCTTTACATCTTCTTCCAAAATTGTTCCGGGGCGAATTCTAGCAAAAGGTCCAACAATTGCTCCAGAAGAAATTGTAGCACCTTCAATATGGGAAAATGATTTGATTTCCACGTTAGAAGCAATTTTAACATCTCTGCCAAAAACTACATTTGGGTGAATAATAACGTCGTTTTCAATCTTAGTATCAAATGATAAATAAACCGATTTTGGATTATGCATGGTAACTCCATTTGCCATTAAATTTTGACGCATTTCTTTCTGCTTAATTTTTTCGGCTAGGCTAAGTTCTATTCTAGAATTAACACCCATAACTTCCGATTCTTTGGTTTTTATAAAACCGCTGAAAAGATTTTGTGTTTTAGCAATGCCAACAATATCGGTTAAATAATATTCGCCACTGGCATTTTTATTGTCGATTTGAGCTAAAAGATTCTCAGCTTTTGTGCCGTCAATAGCTACAACTCCAGAATTGCAAAGAGTGATATCTCTTTCTTGCGGATTGGCATCTTTGAATTCAACAATTTTTGTGAGTTTATTAGCCTCAACAACTAACCTTCCATATTTATTTGGAGAAAGACATTCAAAACCTAGCACGCAAACAGAATTCTTTTCTTCAGAAATGCTAGTAATCATTTTTTCCAAAGTGCTAGATTTGATCAATGGAGTATCTCCATAAAGAACCAGAACAACTTCACTTTGCGCATTAGATATTTCACCCAAAGATTTAACGCCGGCATCAACTGCATTTGCAGTTCCTAGCTGTTGTTTTTGAATGGTAAAAATTAGATTTGTTTCGAGATGTTCTTTAGAAATTTCCGAGGTGAATTTCTCCATTTCTTTAGAAATTACAACGCAAATATTGGTAGGATTGAGTTTTTTTGCAGCATCAATTGCTAGATTAAGCATTGCTCTTCCAGCAATTTTATGAAGAACTTTTGGTAGAGAAGATTTCATTCGAGTTCCTTTGCCAGCGGCAAGGATAATAATAGATAGAGACATATGATTTAGTTACTAGTTACTGGTGACTAGTTACTAAATACATAGTTAGCTAGTTGTTGGTCACTAACTCTGTAATCAGTAACCAATAACTAGTAATTAGTAACTAGTAACTAGTAATTAATTAATTTGTTTCTTTGTTAACTAATTTATTTTTTCCGATCCAAGGCATCATGGCGCGAAGTTTTTTGCCAGTTTCTTCGATTGGATGATCTTCACCTTTTTTACGAAGAGCCGCGAATTTGTCGCCAGATTTCATGTCAGCCATGAATTCTTTAACAAATTGACCAGATTGAATTTCGCTTAAGATTTTTTTCATTTCAGCTTTTGTTTCAGAATTCACAACTCTTGGTCCTCTAGTCAAATCACCATATTCTGCAGTGTTTGATATTGAATAACGCATGTTGGAAATTCCGCCTTCATAAAGAAGATCAACAATCAATTTCAATTCATGAAGACATTCGAAATATGCCATTTCAGGAGCATATCCAGCTTCTGTTAATGTTTCGAAACCAGCTTGAATCAATGCAGTAGCGCCACCACAAAGAACAGCTTGCTCACCAAATAGATCGGTTTCACATTCTTCTTTGAAAGTGGTTTC
>JBLHNE010000091.1:0-6122 GCA_047619265.1 Rickettsiales bacterium
AAACTTCCTACTAACCAACGAAAGAACTTTGCAAAGAAAAGTCAGAGAAGCAATTTTGGCATATAAAATGACTGCTGTGTTTTCTAAGAATGAAATTTTGGAGCTTTACTTAAATCAAATCTATCTAGGATCCGGATCATACGGAGTTGCAGCGGCAGCGCAGGCATATTTTGATAAATCAATCGACGATCTTTCAATAGGAGAAATGGCTTTGCTTGCCACCTTACCTAAAGCTCCTTCAAAACTTGATCCTCGTAAAAATATTGAAAAAGCAAAAATACGTCGAGATTGGGTTATCGGAAGGATGGTGGTGGATAATTTTATCACCGAAGAAGAAGCTATAGCGGCCATAGAAAATCCAATTGTTTTAAAAGAAAAAAATGACAATGACATTGTGAAGGCTGAGTTTTTTTCTGATGTAGTTAAGAAGGAATTGACTGATCTTTATGGATCGGAAAATGTTTTTGAAAGTGGAATTGTTGTACAAACAACTCTTGTACCAAATTTTCAGAAATTTTCAAGAATTGCTTTGCAGGCAGGAATTGAAAATTATGATATGAAGCATGGCTACCGAGGTGCTCTTGGTAGAATTGAGGATGTTTCCGATCTTGAATGGAGAAAAAAATTAAAAAATTTTGAAATTATAAAGTTACATAAAGATAGCTGGAAAAAGGCTGTAGTTTTAGACGTTACTAAAATTGGTGCTAATATTGGTATTGATGGTGACATCCTTGGAAATATTGATCTTAAAGACATGAATTGGGCAAGAAAATATATCAATGTTAATGCTGTTGGTTTCAGTCCTAAGAAAGTCGGGGATGTTCTAAGGGTTGGTGACGTGATCATGGTTGAAAAAATAATTAACCAAGATGGTAAATATAATTTAAAACAAATACCTGAAGTTAATGGAGCTTTTATCGCAATGGACCCCCATAGTGGAAGGATTTTAGCGATGATGGGTGGATATATAGACGCACCAAATCAATTCAATCGTTCAACTCAAGCCCAAAGACAGCCAGGTTCAATAATGAAAACTTTTGGTTATATTACCGCACTTGAAAACAACTTAACTCCTGCGACAATAATTATGGATGAGCCTATTACCTTAGATCAGGGTGAAGATTTGCCTTTATATCAGCCAACTAATTATTCTGATAAATTTTATGGTCCAACCACTTTGAGAACTGGATTGGAACGCTCAATTAACGTAACTACTGTTAAATTGGCTAATCAGGTTGGACTGGAAAATGTTTCGGAAATGATCTCTAGGTTTGGAATATCCTCAAATCCTCCAGCTATTTATTCTAGTGTTTTAGGTTCAATTGAAACAAATCTTGTTAATATAGTTAGTGCTTATTCTACTATTGTTAATGGTGGTAAAAAAGTGAGACCAGTAATTATTGAGAAAATTCAAAACCGCGACGGAAAAACTATTTACAAAAATGATAAAAGAGATTGTGGAGATTGTGATTTGAGTATCGATTTTAATGGCAATGTTATTATTCCGTTCTTGCCAGATGATCGTCAGAGAATTATTGACCCCGTTACTGCTTACCAGATTACCTCAATGCTTCAAGGCGTTGTGCAAAGAGGAACTTCAGTGAGAGCGAGGTCTATTGGTAAGGTTGTTGGCGGAAAAACTGGAACAACCAATAATTCCATTGATTCTTGGTTTGTGGGTTTTTCACCAGATTTAGTTGCTGGAGTTTATGTTGGTTTTGATATTCCAGAAACTTTAGGTGATAGAGAGACGGGATCTTCACTTGCCCTGCCAATATTTGTTGATTTTATGAAGCAAGCCCTAAAGGAAATTCCTTCAACTCCATTTAGGGTTCCAAATGATGTTAAGTTCGTTAAAATTGATCGAATTACAGGGGCGCTTCCAACACCTTTAACCCCAAAAGAAAATATTATTTTTGAAGCTTTTAAATTAAGCGATGTAGTTGAGAAAAGTTTTAACGTAGATTTTGAGCCAGAATTGAACGAAGGTAAGTTTAGTGATGAGATTAACGGAATTTATTAATAGTGATTTTTTGCAAATGTAGTCTTACTTTTCCATAAAATCTTTGAAAATTAATATTGCTCATCCTATTATCTTGTGCCTTAATTAACCTTAGACTAGCTTAATGAGATTATTAACCAACCAATGTACTTGTGAAACAACATTATAGTAAATATCCCGACAAAACCTCCGGCAAAACTTTCAAAATTAACGGCCAAATTAAAACAAAAGAGGTGAGGCTTATTAATGAAAATGGTGAAATGGTCGGTGTCACGGCGCTTGATAAAGCATTTGCAATGGCCACCGATGCTGGTTTAGACCTTATTGAGGTTTCTCCTAATGCTGAACCGCCAGTTTGCAAAATAGCTAATTTTGGTAAAATGAAATATGAGATGCAAAAAAAAGCCACTGAAGCTAGAAAAAAACAAAAAGTTGTTGAAATTAAAGAAGTGAAGCTTTCTATCAATATTGGTAAAGGGGACTACGATATCAAGATCAAACATACTATAAAATTTATTGAAAAAGGCGATAAAGTTAAAGTTTCCATTAAGTTAAAAGGAAGGGAGATGACGCATATGGAACTGGCACACAAAATGATGGCAAGTGTTACCGAAGATGTCTCTGAATTTGCAAAATTTGAGTCAACCCCAAGGCTAGAAGGAAGGCAGATGATCGGAATTTTAGTTGGCAACCAGATAAAAAAATAAATTTAACCCTATTTTAGTTTGTAAATATGCAAAAAATGCAATCAATAATTGATGGAATAATCGATTTTTCTGCTAAGAAAAATAATGTTCCAAATAGCTTTCAAGAATATGTTCAAATTTTCTTCTCAGGATCGATAGGAAAAGATTTTACCGAATTTAAAACTGAAGAGCTTTTTGATCTAACTTTTGCAAATTTTGAATTCTTTAGTCAAAAGCCAGTAAATAATTTTAAGATAAAAATATATAACCCATCAAAAGAAAAAGAGGGTTTTGATTGTAGATATACAATTCTTGACATCGTTAACGACGATATGCCTTTTTTGGTTGATTCGATTGTGATACAATTTGACAATCTTGGTGTGGATATTAAAAATATTATCCATCCCGTTTTAGCGGTTGAAAGATCTGATGACGGTAAATTTATTGCTCTTCAAGAAGACAATATCCAACCTAATGAGTCCGTAATCCAGCTTCATTTATCTATAATTTCTGATGAGCAAATTCCTGAAATAGAATCTCAATTACGAGAAATCTTAAATACCGTTAAGGAAGTTGTTGCTGACTGGCCTTCAATGACTACTTTAGCAACAAAATCTCGCCAAAATTTAAAAGATCAAGACTCAAAAATATCTGATAAAATCTACAAAAATACTGCTAATAATATAAGTTTTAATTCTTCAGAGGCAGTTAATTTTATTGATTGGATTGTTGATAATAAATTTATTTTCTTGGGTGGAATAGAATTTGATATCGAAGTTGAAAATGATGTATATAGCTATAAAGAAGTTAAAAATAGTCGACTTGGCGTTTATAAATCTCCACATAAAATTACTAAGCCTAATATTTTAAATTCCTCATCTAGAGAGATCAAAAATATAATTGAGAATCCATATATGGTTGAGATTCTTAAATCTAGCTATAAATCTAAAATTCACAGATATTCCGACGCTGAAAGAATTCGCATCCAGAAGTTTGATAATAATGGAAAAGTTATTGGTGAGTACCGTTTTCTTGGATTGTTTTCTTCTTCGGTCTATTATCAAAATCCTAAAAATATTCCAATAGTTCGTAAAAAAATTGAGGAAGTTATTAGCTCTTCTAGATATGGAAAAAATAGCTCAAGCCATAAAGATTTGTTGTCAACTTTAGAATCTTATCCGAGAGACGAATTATTCCAAATTAACCAAGAAGATTTACTAAGAATCTCTACCGGAATAGTGGCTATTTCCGGAAGGTCTTTGGTCCGCGCTTTCATTCGTAAAGATAAATTTTCGCGCTTCCTTAGCTGCTTGGTATTTATGCCAAGAGACAATTTCAATACCTCAACCAGAGAAAAAATTCAGAATTTAGTTGCTGAAGTCTATAAGGGCGAGGTTTCTGATGTTTTTGTTAAGGTCACCAATTCTAACCTTACTAGGGTTCATTTGATTATTCAGACTAAAAATGGCATTCCTGAGGTTGATTTTAATGACGTAGAAAAAGATCTAATTAATATTTGTCGCTTATGGGGTGATGATTTTAAAGATGAAGTAATCGCTAATTTTTCTAATGGAGAAGCCAAAGAAATTTTAAATCTATATCAAAACTCTTTTTCAGTTAGTTATACTGATCGTTTTAGATCAAAAGATGCCGTTATTGATGTTAAACACATTAACGCCTGCCTAAAATCAAACAAAATTAATTGCGATATATATCAGAGTAGTGAAATTCTCAATGGTGCCAATAAAGATATTGTTGAATTAAAAATTTATAATCCGGAAAAGAAATTACTGCTTTCTAACATCATGCCGGTTCTTGATAGTTTTGGTTTTAATGTAGTTTTAGAACATACCTACCCCGTTTCCTTGCGAGACCTAAATAATGGTGAGAAAAAGAATGTTTGGATTCACTATTTTAACCTTAGTTTAAATGAAAAGAATGTTCATTTAACTGAAGAAATAAAAAATAACTTCATTGCAACTATTGACAGGATTTGGTCAGAAGAAACTAAAATTGGCCACTTAAATCGTCTTGTTGTTTCTGCCAATTTAAATTGGCGTCAGATTTATTTGCTAAGATCTTATAGTAAATATCTTTATCAAGCCGGACTTCGCTATAATCAAAATCACCTTTCCGATATTTTAGTTAAGAATAATACCTTAACTACGCTATTAGTTGAGCTCTTTGAAGTTAAGTTTAATACAGATTTTATTGGCGATAGAAATAAATCGATGGCCGATATTTCAGAAAAAATTGAAACTGGATTATCTGAAGTTTCTGATGTTATCGAAGATGCGGTAATAAGAAAATTCTTTAACATTATTCAATCGACTCTCAGAACCAACTTCTACCAGAAAACTCCACAAGGAAATAATAAAGAATACGTCTCTTTCAAAATTAATTCATCTGAGGTTCTTGATTTGCCACTGCCATTGATGTATGCCGAAATTTTTGTTTATGGCACTGGATTTGAAGGGATTCACTTAAGAGGTGGAAAAGTAGCCAGAGGTGGTCTTCGCTGGTCGGATCGTCACGACGATTTTAGAACGGAAGTTTTAGGTTTAGTAAAAGCGCAAATGACCAAAAATGCCGTGATTGTTCCGGTTGGTTCAAAAGGCGGTTTTGTAGTTAAAAAAAGCACTGACGGATTAACTAGGGAAGAGGTTTTGAAGAATGGAATTGAGGCTTACAAAAACTTTCTGAGAGGTCTTTTAGATATTACCGATAATGTTATTGAGGGCGTTGTCATTCATCCAGAAAATGTTATTAGATATGACGATAATGATCCATATTTAGTCGTTGCCGCAGATAAAGGAACTGCGACCTTTTCCGACATTGCTAACGATATTTCTGCTGAATATAATTTTTGGCTTGGAGATGCCTTCGCTTCAGGAGGTTCGGTTGGATATGATCATAAGAAAATGGGAATTACAGCTAAGGGTGCTTGGGTTTCTGTTCAGAGACATTTTTCTGAAATGGGAGTTGATGTCCAAAACCAAGACTTTACCTGCGTGGGAATAGGTGATTTGTCAGGAGATGTTTTTGGTAATGGAATGCTTTTATCAAAGCATATTAAGTTAATTGCTGCCTTTAATCACCTGCATATCTTTATCGATCCCAATCCAAATGTGTCAACTTCTTTTGAAGAGCGGAAGAGAATATTTAATTTACCTAGATCAAGTTGGACAGATTATGATCAATCTAAAATATCTGAAGGTGGAGGAGTTTTTGATAGAAAATCTAAGGCAATAATTCTTTCTAAAGAGGCGAAACAAGCTCTTCATATTAAAGAAGATGAACATACCCCGAATGAATTAATCTCATTAATTCTAAAAATGCCAGTCGATTTATTATGGAATGGAGGAATTGGAACTTATGTTAAAGCTAGTGATGAAAGTCATCTAGATGCCGGAGATAAAGTTAATGACGTCCTA
>JBLHNE010000092.1:0-6107 GCA_047619265.1 Rickettsiales bacterium
AATATTGGAATTAGAAACTAATCCAAAAAGATAATCATAAAAAATAAGTTCCAAAAACTAGAAACTTACAAATCGCCTCTAAACATCAAGATTAACTACTTTCAAAGCATTTTCTTGGATAAAATCACGTCTTGGCTCAACCACATTTCCCATCAAAATTGAGAAAGCTTCGTCGGCATCTTCATATTCATTAATTCTAACTTGAAGTAATGTTCTGTTAGAAGGATCAAGAGTAGTGTCCCAAAGCTGTTCAGCATTCATTTCACCAAGACCTTTAAATCTTTGCACAGAAAGACCTTTTTTACCAATGTCGTTAATCAAATTAAGAAGTGCAATTGGACTATAAACTTTGAAATTATCGTCTTTTTTAACCAAAATTAACGAATCAGAAAAATCTTCAGAAATTTCAGGAGAAATAACTTTCAAAGCTTGTGCTTCCGGAACATCAACAATGCTTTTATCAATAAAAATTGTGCTTTTCACGCCACGAGTTTCAGTGATAACATTAATGTTTCCAGCCACAACTTCGCTCGACCATTTAACGTCGTCGTCGTTATTATTTTTTCGTAACATTTGAGCTAAATCTTCCGCAACTTTCGCGGCAATATTTTCATCGTCGGCCCAAGAACCGTCAAACAAGCCGGCAAAAGCACCAATTTCAGCAATATTGGCTGGCATAATTCTAGAAATTCCAGAAATTAGAGCGTTAAACTTATTAAGCTTAGCCACAAAATCTGCCAAATCTTTACCAGATCTATCACCTGTTTTAGACTTAAGAACAGCATCTCCCAAAACATTTTCCAAAATGTAGTTTTGTAGCGCCTGCTCGTCTTTCAAATAAACCTCGCTAGAACCTTTTTTTACTTTATAAAGTGGAGGTTGAGCAATGTATAAATATCCTTTTTCGATCAATTTTGGCATATGACGGAAGAAGAAAGTCAAAAGCAATGTACGAATGTGAGAACCATCAACATCGGCATCGGCCATGATAACGATTTTGTGATAACGAATTTTGGTTTCATCAAAATCTTCTTTACCAATTCCTGCTCCAAGTGCAGTAATAATGGTTCCAATTTCGGTTGATTGAAGCATTTTATCAAATCTAGCTCTTTCAACGTTAAGAATTTTACCACGAATTGGCAGAATTGCTTGGTTTTTACGGTTTCTACCAGATTTTGCAGAACCACCCGCAGAATTTCCTTCCACAATGAAAATTTCACTGAGTGCTGGGTCTTTTTCTTGGCAATCAGCCAATTTTCCAGGTAGGTTACTAACTTCTAGAACCGATTTTCTGCGCGTTAATTCTCTAGCTTTTCGAGCTGCTTCACGAGCGTGAGAAGCCTCTAGAGCTTTTCCAATAATTGCTCTTGCATCAGCTGGTTTTTCTTCAAACCACTGGTTTAATTTATCAGCCACGCCAGATTCCACAACCGAGCGCACCTCACTAGAAACTAGTTTATCTTTAGTTTGAGAAGAGAATTTTGGATCAGGAACTTTAACAGAAAGAACGCAAGTCAAACCTTCACGAACATCTTCACCACTTAAAACAACTTTTTCTTTTTTGAATAATTTGTTGTTGGTGGCATAGCTATTAATAACTCGAGTTATTGCCGCTCTAAAACCTGCCAAATGGGTTCCGCCATCTCTTTGGCGAATATTATTTGTGAAACACAAAACATTTTCATGATAACTTTCGTTCCATTGCATCGCAACTTCAACAGAAATTCCGTTATTTTCAGGAGTGTTAATGACAATAGTTTGGTGCACTGCAACTTTACTTTTATCAAGATATTTAGCGTAAGCTTCAACTCCACCTTCATAACATAAAACCACTTCTTTAACGATTCCGCTTTCGTCTTCATCTCTAAAATCTTTAAAAACAATACGAACGCCAGAATTTAGAAAAGCTAGCTCGCGCAGGCGATGTTCGATTGTTGAAAAAGTGAATTTGGTAGAAGTGAAAGTTTCTTTTGACGGGTGAAAAGTTACTTGCGTTCCTTTTTTACCTTTAGCCTCGCCAACAATTTTTAAAGGAGCAACCGAAACACCATGATGGAAACGAATATTATGCTCTTTACCATTTCTCCAAATAGTAAGTTCCAACCAATCAGAAAGTGCGTTTACAACCGAAACACCAACACCATGCAAACCACCAGAAATTTTATATGAATTTTGATCAAATTTACCACCAGCGTGAAGTTGAGTCATAATAACTTCGGCAGCAGAAATGCCTTCTCCTTCGTGAATATCGGTTGGAACTCCACGACCATTATCGCGAACAGTAACTGAACCATCTTTATTTAAAGCAACATTAACTTCGTCGCAATGACCAGCGAGAGATTCATCAATAGCATTATCGACAACTTCATAGATCATGTGGTGAAGTCCACTTCCATCATCTGTGTCGCCAATATACATTCCAGGGCGTTTTCTAACTGCGTCTAGGCCTTTTAAAACTTTAATAGAATCTGCGCCATATTCAGCGGTATTTTTGGTATTTTGTGGCACTTCAGCGGCAATATTTGGGTCTTTGTTAAGTTCGGTCATTTTAATTAATTGATTATTTTTTAATGGCAGGAATAATCGCGAAACTATAAATTAATCAGTTTAAGAAACCAATAAAAATATCAGCAAAATGCCTCAAGAAATAGCGCCAGAAATAGCATCAAAAACAGCACCAGAAAAGGCACCAGAAGGAGTCTTTAAAGTCAAGATTACACTCAATGGAGAGGAAAGATTAATTAAGCCTAAAACTTCAATTGAAAAATTAATTTTAGAGCTCGAATTAGATATGAAGAAAATTGCAATCGAAAAAAATTACGAAATTATTTTACCTGAAAATTTCCAGAAAAATATTTTAAATGAAGGTGATCAAATCGAAATTGTTCATTTTATTGGCGGTGGTTGATTTTTCTGAATCACCGCTCGGAGTCTGAAAATAACAGCATAGGAAGTTAAAAAAACTCCAAACACCTTCACTAAAGAGTCTTTTGGAGCGACAATCCAGAAAATCACTCAAAACTTCAAACAAAATTGTGTTTTTTCATTTATCTTATAGCAAGATTTATAAACGTTTCGTCGCTTTTCTGCGCCTTCGGCTTGAAGACGACTCTCGCCCGAGAAAAATCATATATTTTCCTCATCAAACCTAAAAACAGCCGTTTAGAGCTGTTTTTTAAACGGTTTGATCCACCAAAAGCCCTCATAACTTTTCCACAAAATAGAAAACTAAGATTAATTTTATCTTTGACGCCAATTTTACTATCCTCAGTATCAATTCTGGTCTCGGTGCATGTCTCGGCGCTGGTCGTGGTTTGCAACTGCGACTTTTGTTTATTAAAAATAGAAACAATTAAAAAACCGTAGTTTAAAACCAATATTGTCCCACTAAAATTTCAGTATTTATCGTTGGCCGTTAGTAGCCCTCGGTGCTGGTCGTAGTTTGCAACTGCGACCTTTGTTTATTAAAATTACCAACCACCAAACCCAAATGCCCATAAACCGCGTACATAAAACTAATAACCAATGTTGTTATTTCATCACCCCAACCATCAAAAACTGGTACTATATATTTGATCGACATAATCGCTGGCAGATATTGACTGATTCAATTGTTTATTTTCAAAATAACAAAGGATTGGAAGTTTACAGCTATGTTTTTATGTTGAACCATTTGCATCTGATTGTGAAGTCGCCTGATATGATTGGTTTTTTGAGTTATTTTAAGAAATTTACGACTAAAAAATTAATTCAAAATATTGAGGAATTTGATCCTGATATTTTGTCTTTATTTAGAAATAAGAATGGTGGTTATAGTTTTTGGAAGGAGGATAATCAGCCGAAAATTTTAGAAAGTGATAAATTCACACAGCAGAAATTTAATTACATTCATAATAATCCGGTTGCAAAAAACTATGTCGAGAGACCTGAATTTTGGAAATGGTCTTCATCTAATCCTAATTCGCAAATTAAGGTTATGAGTTTGTGATAGGGTTTTAATGAACAAAAAGTCGCAGTTGCAAACTACGACCGGCGCCGGGTTAGTGGCATATGTTTTTTTAATTTAAGGTTGAATGAAAGTGGTTAAATTGAGATTGTACATTTTATTAGCGGTAGTTGATTTAATTAATTTCTTCCGCCACTCTTATCACCGTCACTAGATTGAGCTTCAGCTTGTACAGTCCTACCATCAAGTGATTCGGCATCATTTGAATCTGCTTCAATCTTCTTTAGATTTTCTTGCATAGATTTTTCTTTTACAGGATCTTTTATCTCAGGAAGAGTGTGCTTGATATCGTGATATTTTCCAGATACAGCTTCAATTCCTTTATCTGTTAGCTGATCCCAAACCACTGCGAATGGCTTTGTAACTACGTAGTTCCAATTATTGTCTTTTAATTTCTTGTTAAATTCTTGAAATTTCTTATTAAAGTCTTCAGGTAAAACTCCTGCCGCAATAATTCCCATCATGAATAAAATAAAACTGGCTGTGAATCCTACGGTTCCGCTAACTGGTGTAAAAACTATGCCGGCGCCAGTTACTGCCATTCCTTTAAATAGAGCTTCGGCTCTTATTGCTGCTGCATCGCCTTTAACTATTTCTCCGCCTTTTAAATGGTGTGCTTCGGTTGGCGCAGGTCCTTCTTTTGGTTGAAATGCGTTAGGTGTTGAAGCTGGCTCTGTTGTTTGTTCTTTTATATCTGGCATTTTCTAGTCTCTAAAATTAATAAATTGTAAAGGTAGGTCTGAATCGAAATTTTTAAGCTCGCCGATCACATCTTGCAAATCGTTGCGTTTTTTGCCTTCAACGCGAACTTCTTCGCCGCGAATGGAGGCTTGAACTTTTAATTTTTTCTCTTTGATGAATTTGGTGATTTTTTTGGCATTTTCAGTGTCGAGCCCTTGTTTAATTTTAACGGTTTGACGCAAACTTTGGCCGCCGGCTTTTTGAGCATCTTCAAATTCAAGGGCTTTAACATCGATTCCTCTTTTGGTGACAAACACTTTTAGAGAATCGCAAATTTGGCCTAATTTATATTCATCTTCGGCGTGAATGTTGATTTTGTTATCTTTGCTGTCAATTTCAATTTCAAAGATTGCGCCTTTAAAATCATAGCGATTTTTAAGTTCGCGCAAAACCGAATTAACGGCGTTATCAATTTCTTGTAGATCAATTTTAGAGACGATGTCGAAGCTAGCCATATTAAATTTCAGTTTTGTTGGTTAATAATTTTATTCTTATTTAGGTTGGTTTTTGTTTGTGTTTTTGTTTTTGTTTGTGTTTTTGTTTGTGTTTTTGTTTATTTCTGTATCAATAGCTGCGCTCTTAACTTTATCTGGAGAAACACTAGCATCGTTATCCGCTTTCTTTTCTGACCTTAAATCTTGATTATATGTATCAGATCTTTTTTTCGCCATTTCAACTGATACAGCGCCACTAATTCCTGCTTCTCTAGATACAAAATCAACCGATTTATCATCAGCAATATTGCTTTTAATTTGCGATCTATCTTTATTTGCAGCCGCCTGCTCACGAATCATGCTTTTCTCTCCATCATCTCTTGACCACTCACTGCCTCCTGTTCTATCTGATATTGCCCCAGATTTTTGCAGTTGTTTTCTAGCTTCTGCATAATCTGATTTTCCTCTTGCGGCTCTGGCGGCATCTCCTATTGCTCCGGCTCCAGAAAGAGCTGCTGATCCAGCTTTAGACGCTTGATCGTATGTAGCGGATTTGGCGCCAAATTTTGCTGCACTTCCAAGATTTCTTACAGCCGTAGCTAAATGTCCTTTGAAAAGAGCATCGCCAGCTTTATCAATATTTCTTCCAGCTTCGTCTCCTGAAGTTACTTTTACTTTTAATTTATTTTGATTAACTGCTTGGGCTAAAGATTGTTTATCTGTATCGCTAGCATCTTTCATTGCACCCCTAATTTCTGATCCCGAGAATGTTGTGCTAACTTTTTTATCGTCCATGCTGCTTTTTCTAATATCTCTTTCTTTCCAGGCACTATATGCCGCACCATAGAGCGTGTCTCCCTGTAGAGATGATTTTTTATTCATCAGATCTTCAGTTCCTTTCTTACCAAGACCCATCTTTTCACCTT
>JBLHNE010000093.1:0-6056 GCA_047619265.1 Rickettsiales bacterium
CGACAAAACATTAGTAGGTTGATCTTTCCCGCGGTAATTTTTATTTAATTCTCTAATTTGCTCGTCGCCAGTTAAAAGCACCGAAATTTCAATATTTTTAGCTACATCTTTAAGGATAAATAAAGGAGTGCTGGGAATAATTTCTTTGATTAGCTGTTTAATTTTTTTAGAAATATTGGCATCTTTTTTCCAAAGTTTTTCATTAATTGCGATGTCGGTTTTAATTGCCATTTTTGATTATTTGATTGGGGTTAATACATTTTTTAAAATTTTTTGGACAAATTCGGGCGCCATATTCTCCACCATTGCAATCGAATTTGGCTGCAGAAGTTCTTTTGCAAATATCCGCCAATCCACTAATAAAATAGCCGTCAGCACTTAGGGCAGGGGTGCGAGCAAAGAATGGAATTTTTAAATCCATCGCCAATTTTTGATATTCAATGTCGATTCCTACCAAAGTTTCTGCATTTTCGAAGGTGAGAGAAATGGGAACGACGATGATTGGTTTTTTGTTAAAAGAGGCTTTTTTAATTTCAAATTCCAATGAAGGTTTTGTTCGCTCTAAATAGCCAGTTTTTGGGAAATTTATTTGGCCTATTTTTGATTGGTAGCAAATTTTGTAATCTAAATTTTCTCTAGCTAATTTTTTAATAACAGCTTCAACGCTGGCATTAATTTGAAAACAATGAGAATCGCCAGAATCAATGGCTTTTTGTTTAATATTTTGTTCCACAAACAGCAAGCGACAATCATTAAATCCAGCAGATTTAGCTTTGAGAATTGCCGCCAAAATTAAGCGGCAATGAGCATTAATAAAATCTGGATCGATTGGGTAGCAGCAAACATATTTAAGTTTGGCAGTGATTTTGGATTTCTTTAATTTTTTGTAAAAATCGTTAAAAGCAGATTCGGTGGTGGCGGTTGAAAATTGCGGGTAGAGCGGAAGTAGAATAATTTCATCAGGCTGGTATTTTTTAATTTCTTTAATCGTATCAGATGAAAATGGGCGCGAATAGCGCATTGAAAGCAAAACGCGAAAATCTCCTAGAAAAGAAAGCTTTTTTTCCAAAGCTTGGCTTTGCGCATTTGCGGTTGCGAGAATTGGCGATTTTCCACCAATTTTGGCGTAAATTTCTTGAGTTTTTTTATTGCCAGAAAAGGCGAAGATTTTAGCTAATAAAAATCGAAAAGGTTGAATCAAACTAATATTCGACTTGTCGTTAAAGAAGTTAAATAGAAATTTATTAACCGATTTTAAATCATTCGGGCCACCTGAATTAAATAGAATTATTGCGGTTTTTTTACCCATATTTTATGAAGTTGGATTTATCGTTAATGGTAATTTTCTGATTAAATTAAAAAATACTCGGTCTAAAAAACATATTTAAACCAATCACCTCACTAATCCATCATCCAATTTCATCTAGTGAAATTGGATGAGCAAAATGGCCAATAATTTTGGCATTCAAAATAGCTATTTTTTCATCGCCCTCTTGAAAAAAACCATCAATTTCTATTAGAGAAAAACCAGCTTTCGATTGCATAATTCGGCATTTTAAAGCGGACTTATTGGAAGTTAACTGAGCGGCATCAAAGTCGCTAACAACCGCTAAAGTTTGATCGTTTTGAGATTTTTCTGGTGCTTTAATGGCGGCCACGAAAAGCTGGTAAGGCGAGCTTCCAATAAAAGGAATTCTGGCAAAGATCTTAATTTTGCAGTGATTTTTTGCTAAATATTGCCACCAAATATTTTGATTTATTGAATCGTTTTCGACAGCAAAAACAGCAATTTGCGCGTGATTATTTTCAATGTCAGATAAAATTTGAGAAGAATCTGCCCCTTGAGTAAAGGCAATGAAATCTCCGTAATATTCGCGAACCAAATATTGGTAATCGGCAATGTTACTCGGGTTAAAAATGGCGATTTTTAAATCTTGCTCCAAAGCATTGGCTGAAGCGATTAATTTGCGCCAAATATTAACAATGGTCGATTTTGGAATTGATTTATTGGCTTTTAACAGCAAATTTTTAATCATGTCAGCTTCTCTGGCCGATTTGACAAAAAAACTTTCATTGATGCTTTTTTTGTATTCTCCAACTTCTTTAACAAGTTCAATTCTTTGCCCTAGAAGATTAATTAGCTTGTCGTCAATTTCGTCAATTTTACTCCTTAGTTGTAATAATGGTTCTTGCTTGCTATTGTTCGCCATAATTCTTCTATTTTAGGTTTATTATTTAAGTTGCTTAAACTAGTCGTCATTATTCAAAAAATCATTTAAAAAATGCAGATAAAGTCAGTTTTTGGGCCAAAGTACAAAGAAATTGAAATTGGTGAAATTGTCAAATTAGCAATCGATAAACCAATGAAGCTGGTCTCTGGTGAAGAAATCTCAAATTTTAACCTATCCTACCAAACCTACGGCAAATTAAATGCCGATAAATCTAATGCAATTCTGGTCTGCCACGCTCTAACTGGCGATCAATATGCTGCTTCAAAAAACCCAGTAACTGGAAAAGATGGTTGGTGGAATTTCTTAATTGGTGCTGGAAAATCGATTGATACCGAAAAATATTTTGTAATTTGCTCCAATGTTATTGGCGGTTGCATGGGTTCTTTTTCCCCTAAAGAAACCAATCCTAAAACCAATCAACCCTACGCGCTAGATTTTCCAATGATCACTATTGTCGACATGGTAAACGCTCAAAAATTGTTGGTTGAACATTTTGGAATCGAAAAATTGCGGGCGGTAGTTGGTGGTTCAATGGGTGGTTTTCAAGCTTTGCAATGGTCAATTTCCTATCCAGATGCTGCCAAAGCCATTGTTTCAATTGCCTCTTCATATCGCTACAGCACTCAAAATATTGCCTTTAACGAAGTTGCTAGACAAGCAATCATGGCCGATCCTGACTGGTGTTCTGGCAATTATTTAAAACAAGAAACCTATCCTGCTAAAGGTTTATCGGTGGCTAGAATGGCGGCCAATATCACCTATTTATCTGAAGGCGCGCTGCACAGAAAATTTGGAAAAAATTTGCAAAGCAAAGAAAATATTTCGCTAGATTTCGACCTTGCTACCAACGATTTAGATTTTCAAATTGAAAGCTATTTGCGCCATCAAGGCAGCACTTTTGTAACCAGATTCGACCCCAATTGCTACATCTACATTACTAAAGCTTTAGATTATTTTGATTTAGAAGAAGACAATAATGGCAATTTGAGTAACGCTTTTAAAGATGTTAAATCTAAATTTTGCATCATTTCTTTTTCAGATGATTGGCTTTTTCCAACTTCAGAATCAAAAAGATTAACCCAAGCTTTGGCAATTTCTGGAGTCGATGTTAGCTTCCTAGAAATTATTGGCCATTCTGGTCACGATTCCTTTTTAATTGAAAACGAAGCCATGAAAGCAACTGTTGCTGGCTTTATTAACTCACTAGAATAAATCAGAAAAACAATGAAAAGAAAACTAATTCTCCTAATTCCACTCTTTATTTTTCTAGTCATTATTTCCTTTGGAATTGGGGTACTAATTAAAGAAGATAAAAATATTTTAACCAAAATAGATGCTAGAGAAGAGGTTTTTATGCCAGCATTTTCTCTTCCAGAACTTAATAATCCAAACGGCACTTTTTCCAATGAGGATTTAAAAGGACAATATTCTTTGATTAATGTTTTTGCTTCTTGGTGTTTTAATTGCGCGGCGGAAAACGATTTTTTGATGAAAATTTCTAGCGGAGAAATAGGCGGAGGAAAAATCAAAATCTATGGAGTTGCATGGCGTGATATTAACAAAAATACCACAAAATATTTAACAAAACACGGCAACCCATATGTCAAAATTGGTGTTGATGGTAAGGGAGTTTTTTCAAAATTATTAGCAGTAAATGGAACGCCAGAAAGTTTCCTAATCGACCCAGAAGGCAGAATAATTACCTATTTTAAAGGTGCTATTGATGAAGATTTTTTTAGATAAATTAATAATCCACCCCAACAAAATAAAGACCGCAGGCAGGAGCATTAGCTCCAGATTTAGTGCGGTCTTTAGCTTCTAAAATATCCTTAATAGCGCTGGCAGCAATTTTTCCTTTTCCAACATCAACCAAAGTTCCAACCATGTTTCTAACTTGATGATGCAAAAATGAGCGTGCTGAAAAATTCAATTTAACGAAGCCCTCATCCCTAAAAATTTCAATCGCATCGATAGACCGAATAGCATTTTTTGCTTGGCATTGCGCATCTCTAAAACTGCTAAAATCGTGAACTCCTAGCAAATATTTTGCAGCTTCAATCATTTTTTCCAAATCAAGTTGATATTTCATGTGCCAAGCCAAATCTTTGTAGAGCGTTAGGTGAGGGTGGCGATTAGCGATTAAATATTGGTAATGGCGGGTTTTGGCCGAAAAGCGACTGTGAAAATTTTCATCAACCAAATCGCACTTAATAATGGCAATACCGCTATTAATTAAAAAATGATTAATGCCAGAGCATAATTGTAAATGAGAAAACACTGCCGATTTTTCTGGCGATAAATCAAAATGAGCAACATGCCCAAAAGAATGAACGCCAGCATCTGTTCTGCCGCAGGCCAATAAATCTGCTTTTTGGCCAGTTAATTTAAAAATGGCTTTTTCGATTGTTTCTTGAATCGAAGCCGAATTATCTGGTTGTTTCTGCCAACCAATAAAATCAGTTCCTTTGTATTCGATGGTTATTTTAAATCTGCTCATAATTCTCCAATTCTCCCCAAATGCCAATAATCATCTTGCTTGTAGAGATCTAAATTTGGTGCGCAAATGTAGCCAAAATCTTCATTTTCAAACATGGCAATTAATCTTTTAACTCCTTCATCCGCTGCAAAAATTAAATCCCCAGCATCGGCAAAATTAGTAATCTTGCTTTGATCATTTCCTTTAACATTTTGATATTGCAAATTACCAATTCCGCCAGCGCCAATTTTCTCTGCTAAATGCGGATAATTCTTAATTTTCCCGCACATTAAAATTAATCCTTCAACTGGCAATTGCGGCTCTAAGCCAGATTTAACATCTTTCATGCTGGGCACGGCGCCGGTTTTGTAATCAATAATTTCCATACTGCCATCTTGATACAAATTAACTCGATCAATTTTTGTGGTAGTTAAAATATCGCCAATCAGCGCTTCCACTTCAACTTCCACAAAAGATTCTTGCAAGTTTTCCCTCAAAGTCTCCTCATAAGCCACAAACCATTTGGCGATATTTTCAAATTTTGCAAACCACAATAAATGGCTAGTTTTATCTGGAAAATAATCATTAAAAATTTTTTTGCCGTAATCTAGCAAATCAATTTGCGGGTAGTTTTCCACAAATTCTTCCAAAGCTTTATGAACAAAATTTCCAAATTCAGCAAATGAAGCTTCCTGTTCAATTTGCTTTAAAGGCTTTAAATTCAAAATTCTCTTGGCGTAGATGTAGTATGGATTTCGAATCCATTTAGAAATATCTGTGGCCGAAAGTCGGGGTAGTTTTTGAGCTGGTTTTGGGTTGGTTCGAGATTCTGTTTTTGCGGAGTCATTTTTTAACTCAAGTAAATGCAAATATTCTTTTCCATCGTTTAAAAACTCTTGCAAGCCATTAATTTTTAAAACTGTTTCTAGTTTTAAAAGAAAACGCGATTTTAAAGTTGGGGAATTATTTTGGCTTAAAGGGTGAGTCAAAACCACCTCTCTTCCTTGCAAATAATTGCAAAAATCATAGGCTTCAACACCAATTCTGCGAGCGTGAGAGGTCATTCCAACTTCGCTTCTAATTTTATTTCCCAGCCAATCGCCACTTGTTTGCGACGGAAAACTACCTTCCAAAAGACCAGAAACAATAGTTAAATCTTGCGTCAAAAGCCTTGCTTCCATTGTGGAAAGAATATGCAAGCGCGGGTGAAAATCGCCACTTTTCCTAAAGCTGTAATCTTTAAGAAAATTCTGCAAAAGCTGGTTGTAGCTTTCTGGCTCTAGTGAAAAATTAATTTTACTATTCAAAATTTCATTAAAAAATTCCAATAATTCCATCTTGCCGTCAAC
>JBLHNE010000094.1:0-5918 GCA_047619265.1 Rickettsiales bacterium
AACTCCAGAAAGAATATTAGAAATAACAAAAGAAAAATATTGATCAAAGGACATAAAAAATGTTAGCAAAAGAAATATTATTTTATGTAAATATTTCATTCGTAATTCTAGTTAATTTAGTTAATTAATTTCTTCATTTTTAAAATAGCCTCAGCTAGACCAGAGAAAATCGCCTCAGAAATTAAAAAATGACCAATATTTAACTCAGCAATTTGCTCAATTCGAGCAATCTTCCCAGCGTTTTTAAAATCAAGACCATGACCCGCATGAACCTCCAAACCAAGTTCAAATGCGTAGATTGAAGCCTCCTGAATTTTCTTAAATTCTACCTTCTGCTCCAAACCACTAAGTAAACAATATTTCCCCGTGTGAATTTCAACAATGTCAGCTCCAACTTCAAAAGCCGCCAAAATTTGACTTAGATTCGGATCCACAAAAAGTGAAATTCTAATTTGTGATGCCTTTAGTTTTTCAATAATTCGGCTCAAATTTTCCTTATTTCCAGACACATCTAAACCACCTTCGGTTGTGAGTTCCTTGCGCGATTCTGGAACCAAACAAACCGCATTGGGCAAAACTTGGAGCGCAATTTTAAGCATTTCCTGTGTTGCTGCCATTTCAAAATTAAGGGGCAAATTAACTTCCGCCTTAAGCCTAAAAATATCTTCATCTTTGATGTGCCTGCGATCTTCGCGCAAATGAGCAGTAATTCCATCGGCGCCCGCTTTTTTAGCAAGTTTTGCGCCGACAATCGGGCAAGGAAAAATGCCGCCTCGAGCATTTCGAAGAGTTGCGATGTGATCCACATTAACACCGAGCCTTATTTTCCTTTGGATAATTTTTTTTTGGCTAATTTTCGAAATAGTAGTTTTCATTGGTTTTAAATCTAAATAATGGATAAAGAAGAAGAATAGTATTCAAATAAAAAAACACAATCCAACAAATTTATTAGCCAAAATCTTTTGAACATAATTTTTAAACTTGAAATTCCAATCTCAAATAAGTTATTTTTGTGATATTAATAGCACAAAAATAACTTCAATTTTAAAAACATCAAAATGACTCAATAATTAGTCACTTCAAAAACCACCAACACCCTAACTAATCTTGAATATTCAAACCTTCTTGTAGATTTAGAAAAATTAATCATCAACGAAGTTGGAACATTCAAAAAACAAGCCACAAGCCAAATGACGCAGATCTAGGACCAGAAAGAACCATTCTTAGTAGGTGTCTTAATTTTTTTGAAAAATACCCCGAAGGTGCGGCAGATCTAAGTTGGTCGCACTACAAATATTTGATTGGAATTAAAAATAAAGACCTTAGAGGAGAGTTAAAAAAAGCAGCAATAAACTAAAATTTAACCGCCACCGCCCCAACCCACCTCTACAAAGCCAAAGTTTTGAGAGTAATATATCTACACGTTAATTCTAAATGTCGATCTAGGCTTCACCAATAACAAAGAACAACGCATTCGTCTAGATCAAATTAATTGTCCAAAAATAAAATACCCTGAGGGACAAGATTTAAGGAAGATGCATTGGCGACATTTTCTACGACTTAACCGGAAGCCTAAATCTTGATGAAATATTTTTTTAGGGAACTTATTTGAATGAAAAAATTGTAAAAGGAGGTTTTGAAAAAGTGATTTAAGCAATTTTTTAAAGCCTACCTAATTAATTCATTTTCTATTGAGTTAGTACCGCTTGTATTTTTTGCGGCATTAATATCATTAACATCGACGACCTCCCAAGGTCTGACTTAGGTGATTTTAATGTTTTTTTTCTCTTTAAAGTTTCCACTAAATTTTGCCATTAAAACTTGTTTGCGTAATTTTACCTCTTTTGGATCTGTGGCTCTTGCTAATGTTGTATTTTTTTCCCAAGATTTTAATAAATCGTTAGTATCTAGATTATTATCTTTTAGGTATTCAAATAATTCTTCTAAATTTTTTATGCCTCATTCTGAAGAATTTTTTGCCCAAATAGTAATTATTAGCAGAGCTGAGAAGTTGCGGATATTTGGCGTAGAAGACCATTGTTGCCTCCGAAATCCTAGTCCAAAATATTTTCTTTCTTTTAATTGATTTTTATATTGATCTGGATTTTGAAGAGATTTTAATTATTGTAGTGATGTGGGTGTAATTTTGGGCTTTATTAAAAATAATTCAAAAATAGAAATGTCTTTTTTCAGCTCGTCACTTGGTGTTTTATGAATTTCTAATGAGTTAGTAATGTGCTTATCAAGAGATTCTGGATCTAAATATTCCAGAGTCATTATTAATCTATTAATCGACCTATTCAATAAATCAGATCTTTTAAAGATTGGTATTTTAATAAATTAATAATTTTTAAAGGTTTGTATAATATTTTACATCAATTTGTTATTAATCACCAAGTGCCACGCCGCCACGCCTTGGATCAGCACCACCTTTCAAACCATCAGAATCAATAGTAATTCCATGAATTCCACTAATTAAATCTCCAATTTCCACTTCATGGCCCATTTTTTCTAATTTAACTTGTAAACCTTCCAAATTAGTTCTTTTCTCAAGGGTAATTTTGTCATTTAAAACCACAAAATTCGGCAGAGAAATTGCCTCTTGAATGTTTAAATTCCAATCCAAATACCCAATAATTGTTTTAATCACAAATTGAATAATTCTAGGGCCGCCAGGTGATCCAATTACCATGATTAAATTATCTTTTTCATCAAAAACAAAAGTCGGACTCATCGAACTTCTTGGCTGTTTTCCAGCTTCAGCTCGATTTGCAACCGGTTTGCCATCAATTTCTGGCAAAAACGAAAAATCCGTCAATTGATTATTAAGCATAAAACCACCCGACATCAAAGTTGATCCAAAATAATACTCAATCGAACTGGTCATCGAAACCGCATTACCATCAGAGTCAACCACCGAGAGATGAGTTGTTGAAGGCAGTTCTACAGCATTCTTATTAACCACATAACTGGTTTTAACTTCAAATTCTCCAGCTTTCGATTCCTTCATGGCTTTTTTCAAATCAATCAAACCTGCTCTTTTTTTCAAATAATTCACATCAAGCATTTGGTCAATCGGAACATCAGCAACATCAGCAACATATTGATTACGATCAGCATATCCAAGACGAGTTGCTTCCGAAATTAAATGAACCGCCTGCACGGATGACGGTTTTAATTTGGCCAAATCGAAATTTTCTAAAATTCCCAAAATTTGCAAAATAGCCACACCACCAGAACTAGGAAGTGGCATTGAGCAAATTTTGTATTTAGCGCGATATTTCCCGCAAATCAATTCCCCTTCTGTAATTTTGTAATTTTTCAAATCATCAAATCTTAAATATCCAGGATTTTTTGGTGAATTTTTCACTATTTCAACAATATTTTTAGCAATATCTCCCGAATAAAAAGGCTCAATTCCTTGCTCAGCAATAGTTTCAAAAGTCTTGGCAAGTTCCAAATTAACAATAATCGAACCAACTTCTTTTGGAGTGCCATCTGCTTTCAAATAAAGCGCCGAAAATTCTTTAGAATCTTTAAGATGAGGCAGGTTTTTTGCTAAAACACTAATTCTCTCATCCATTGGAAAACCTTCTTTCGCTAGCAAAATTGCTGGCTTAAACAATTCTTTCCATTGTAATTTACCATGTTCTTCATGAACCGCTTTAAGTGCCTTCAAAAGCCCTGGAGTTCCAACCGAAAGACCGCCTTGCACCGCATCTTTAAAATCTTTAGCACTACCATCAGCATTTAAAAACATTTTTTCATTAGCCAATTGGGGGGCAGTTTCACGACCATTGAAATACTGAGTATTTTTGGTTTTAGCGTCAAAATAAAGCAAAAATGCCCCACCTCCAATTCCTGAAGATTGCGGCTCAACCACGTTCAAAACCATTTGCGCTGCAATTGCTGCATCAATTGCATTTCCACCATTAGCAAGAATTTCCTTCCCTGCCTCGCTAGCCATATTGTTAGCAGTTGAAATTAAGTAATCCTTAGCAAAAACCGATTCTAAATCACGAAAATAAGAAAATGGTTCACCTTTCCAATCGTCGTTATTGTGAGTTTTGCTGGATTGAAAAAGAGTTTTAAAATCAACAAGTTGATAAAAAGCTCCACAGATAATTAGAAAAATTACCAGAAATAATGAAGAAACTTTCTTTTGATTTTTAGTCATAAAATATTTTTTGATTTAATTTAATAATCTGTGATTTTTAGCAAACAATAAGTAGTCCTTGGTGCTGGTCGTAGTTTGTAACTGCTATTTTTGTTTGCTAAAAATCAAAGAAAATGGCAATAATTTAGATGATTATTTTGTTAATAATTTTATTAAACAAAAGGTCTGGGTTACAAACCCAGACCAGAGTCGTGAATTATTTATCTGAATTTTGGCGAAACACTAGTAGCGACAAAACAGAAAATCAATTCTTGGTTTTAAAAATCTCTACTATTTGTCTTTGGTGAAGATTCAACCAATAAAGCTTTCTTGACATGAATTTCTCCAGAAGGATTATTGAATGAATCTTTAATATCTTCCTTAGAAAAAATATCATCAAGCGCAATATCAATTGCAATTTGTCCAACAATTTTTTTATCTTCAAAATGCTGCTTTGCACCAGCGCCAATAAAAAACCTCACATCAGATAATTTATTTTCATCCAAATCGGGGTTTTTATTTTTTAAATTAAACAGAAATTTTTTCACCTCCATTTCAGGAGATTCAGATATTCCACTCACATATCTTGCCGCCATTCCAACTCCAAATTTAAAGGCCTCGAAAGGAACTTTAAAATGTTTCTCAAAAGTTATTATGCTGGCACTCACAATAGGATTCTCCTCAATTCCATCATATTCTTGATTCAAAACCTGAAGAAGCTGGGTAGAAAAATCTTCACTAGCAGCTCTAGGAGTAAAGCGCGGAACCCCGTCATTATTAGTAATTAGAATATTACCAATTCTGATTGTTGGCTCTTCCAAAGTAGTAGCCTCTTTTATTGCAAATATAGGATTATTCTTTCCAACCTCGCAAGTAACATCCGAAACCACTTGCAATTTTCCCGAATCACCATCCTTACTTAGGAGTGGTGGCAATATTTCATCAGGCCCCATGAAAATACAATTAACTAAAATGTTATTTTTTGCAATTTCCTCCAGCGCTTCATCTCTCCATTGCCCATCTTTCATCGTATCCTCGCGCCCTAATGCAGAAATTTGACTCGAATCAATTTCGAGCTGTTTTAAAAGATTTTGCGCTCCAGTTCCAGATCTACCTTTTTTCCCTAAAATTGTGAAGCTCGGAGTTTTTCCAGTTTGTTCAAAAACCTTTTCTAATTGCTCTTTTAAGTATTTTACCAAATCTTCAATCGCTCCCAAATGTGGATTAATTTCTTGATTAACATCTTCTTTTAACATTTTTCGACACCAAGTAATAATGCCTATCGCCGTGCCATTAAAGCCGGCAGATTCACCAAAAGCCGCCACTCTTTTGCCCTGATCATCAACTAAATATTCAATATCAACCGGAACTGGGCGATCCAAACCTTCCCTATCAGCCAAAAAACTAGCCTTAACATATCTAAGAATTTCCTCATTTGCGCCAGCTTGCCCTTTAAACATGTGAGCAAAATAAACATAGTGACATCGTCCAACTAAAGCCACTTCTTCTGGCAGTTCTTTTACTCCAACTATTATTGAATCAATCAATTCTCCACCCAATAACTTACGATTGAATTCTTCAGACGTAATCATCGTTGCACCTTCTTTTGCAAATTCTGAATCATCATATGCGCGGTTTTTACTAGTCCCATCTTTCACAACAAAGATATTATTTCCACTAGCAACTAAACTTCCTACGTCTTTGGGGGAAAAAGGGGATCTTGAATGACCAGCCGCTTCTTGCCTAATAATAATAGCTTTCT
>JBLHNE010000095.1:0-5828 GCA_047619265.1 Rickettsiales bacterium
TTTGAATTGTTGGAAAATAAACCATTAAGACTATCGGTTGCGACAATCATTTGGTAGGTTTTTAACTTTCTAATCTGATTGTATTTTTGCAAAAGGGTTTGCGAGCCAATATCTAAACCACAATCGGCGCTTTCTTTAATTAGATCGTTTAAAACTTTAATATCTTCAATTCCTAGATTGAAACCTTGCCCAGCAATTGGGTGAATTCCGTGAGCGGCATCGCCAATTAAAATCATTCTTTGATGATAGAATTTACCTGCAACAATTAAATCTAATCCGTATTTGATTGGCGCATTCAAAACCCTAATTTCCCCTAAATAATCACCGACACATTTTTTTAATTGATGTAGAAAATTTTGCGAATCCATTTGCAAAATAATCTCTGCGTTATTGTGTTTAAGGGTCCAAACAATCGATGATTCTAGGTCGTTTTTCATGGGCAAAACTGCAAAAGGGCCATCGGGAACAAATTTTTCTAAAGCCGTGCCATGATGAGGAATTGAGTGAGAAATGTTAAAAACTAATGCGGTTTGTCCGTAAGATTTCTTAAAAGTTTTAATATTGAATTTTTCGCGAAGCTTAGAAAATCGGCCATCGGCAGCAATAATTAATTTGGAATTAATGGTTCTTTTATTATCTAAATTAATGATTGCCTGATTTTCTTCAAAAATGATTTCCTCATAAAAATTTGGACAAATAATTTCTAAATTATTTTGCTCTAAAGCCTTGTTTCTAAGGGCTCCATGAATGTGAAAATTTTCAATTACTAGCCCAAAAAAATTATCATTAACATTATTTTTGGAGGAATTTTGGTTAGCATCAAAATTTAAATAAAAAGGTGAATTGCCATCAATAATTTTAATGTCGGTAATGGTTCCGGCAAAAGGTTTAATATCTTCTAAAATGCCAATTTTGGTAAAAACTTCTAAAGACGATCTAGAAATGGCAAAAGCTCTTCCATCTCTTTGTTTGTCGTTATTTACGATGTCGTTCTTTTCTAAAAGAGCGATTTTTAATTGAGGATTTGATTTGGCAAAATGAAGTGCAGAAGTAAGGCCTACAAAGCCAGCGCCAATGATGACGATGTCGAATTGATTATTTTTTTTCATTGTAATTTAATAAAATTATTTATTTTAAGAGTTATTTTTGCATTTTATGTTCACTAATGTGCTGCTAAAATAAAAATTAATTTTAGTGATACATTATTGGTTGTAAAATTTTGTTCGGCATCGAGAGATTTTAACCGATCCTAGAATAACTAAGTATGTGCTGATTCAATTTTTTTAACTAGATCACAAAAGAATTCGCCTCTTTCTTCAAAACTTTTCCATTGATCGAACGAAGCGCAGGAAGGAGAAAGAAGAATATTTTTTTCAGGTGAAGAATCTTTCAGAGCCATTTGGTGAGCTAATTTAAAGGCAATTTCTAAATCTTTGCATTTAACTAATTCTACTTTTTTGTCTAAAGTTTTAACAAATTCATCCATTGATTCGCCAATTAAAAAAGCGTATTTAACTTTTGGGAAATATGGTTTTAGCATTTCAATGCCACCATCTTTGGGCTTTCCGCCGACAATCCAATAAATATTTTCAAAAGATTTTAAAGCATTTTCGGTCGATTCAGCGTTGGTTGCTTTGCTATCGTTAATAAAATTAATTCCGTCAATATTAGCAACTAATTCCATTCGGTGTTTCAGGCCTTGGAAATTTTCAATCGCCGGAATAATTTGTTTTGGTTCAATTCCAGATAGAAATGAATTAGCAAAAGCAAAGGCAATGTTTTGGGAATTATGCTCACCTTTTAAAAGGCGGTTTTTGAGATTGAATATTTCTCCATCAATATTATGAAGATCGTCACCAATTATTGAAATTCCGCCTTCAATAATTTCCTTAGTTGAGATGGGAATTAGTTTTGCTTTGAAATTTTGATCATTTTTTAAATCTTCAAATACTTTTCGAGAATCTTTGTTGTCGATGCCAATGATGGCAAAATCTTCTTTAGTTTGGTTTTGAAAAATACGTTTTTTGGCGGAAATGTAGTTTTCCATTCCGCCATGATGATCGAGATGATCGGGAGTAATGTTTAGAAGATTGGAAATGTGAAATTTGGTTTTCTGAACTAAATCGAGCTGATAGGAAGAAGCTTCAATAACGTAGGTTCCGCCTTGATTTAATCTAGGCAATGAGAGTGCGGCAAGGCCAATATTTCCACCAATTGTGTGAGGCTTATTTGTAGCATCAAAAATGTGGCCAGTTAACGCTGTGGTTGTCGATTTTCCGTTAGTTCCAGTAATGCCAATAAAATTAGCTGTTTGATTAAAGAGAAATAAAATTTCTACATCGCAAACAATTGGGCAATGGTTTTTTTTAGCTTCCAAAACAATTGGGTGGGGTTTGGGATATTTTAAATTAATTCCAGCGGCTAGAACTAGGGATTCAATGCCTTGCCAATTAATTTCATTGATATTTTCAATGATTTTTAGATGAGGGTTTTTTGGTAATTTTGTAAGAGATTTCAGATTGTCATCGCCAGCTAGCACTTCAAAACCTTGTTTTAACAAAAAATCAACAGCGGCTTTTCCTGAAATTCCGAGGCCAAAAACAATAAATTTTTTCATAATTATTTAAATTGAAACTAAAGCAGATTAATACAGAATGTTTACGAAAGATAATGCTTCAATTAACAAAATCAAAATAAATAATGCCAGAACTTCCAGAAGTTGAAACCGTTTGCAGAGGAATTAAACAACGCATCATCGGTAAAAAAATAGATTTAGTGCAAACTTCTAACAAAAGATTGCGCCTGCCATTTCCAGAAAATTTAATAGATTTGGAAGGGAAGGAGATTATTTCGGTTGCTCGCAGGGCCAGATACATTTTAATCGAGATCTCCAGCAATGATATTTTACTGATTCATTTGGGAATGAGCGGAAAATTGCTTTTTCATCAAGAATTTCCTGAAATTTTGCAAAAGCACGATCATTTCGTCATGAAGTTTGAAGATGATTCTTGTCTAATTTACAACGACACAAGGCGTTTTGGATTGGTTGATTTGGTGGCAATTGATAAAATAGATCAACATCAAATGATTAAGAATTTAGGTGTTGAACCTTTAAGCGAGGAATTTAATGCTGATCATTTGCGAGAAAAATTAAAAGGTAAAAAAATTAATATTAAAACGGCGATGATGGATAATGCTGTCGTTGTTGGTGTTGGAAATATTTACATTAACGAATCGTTGTTTGAGTGCAAAATTTCGCCGCTTAAGGAAGCTGGAAAAGTTGGGCAAGAAGAGCTGGAAATTTTGGTTAAAAATATCAAAAATATTTTGCAAAAAGCCATAGAAAGTGGCGGATCTACTCTTCGAGACTACGTTCAGCTTAATGGCGATGTTGGTTCTTTTCAGTTCGATTTTAAAACCTATGGGCGCGAAAATGAAGATTGCGTTTCTTGCAACGACAAAATTATTAGAATTAAACAAAATGGCAGATCGACTTTTTATTGCCCAACCTGCCAAAAATAAAAAATAAATAAAAAATGAGAGAAATTTGCTTCGATACAGAAACTACAGGATTTGAACCAAAAGAAGGACACAGAATTGTTGAGATTGGCTGTGTTGAACTTTTTAATAAAGTTCGCACCGGAAAAACCTACCACACCTATGTTAACCCAGTGCGAGACATGCCGGAAGGCGCTTTTAAGGTTCATGGTCTTTCTAGTGAATTTTTAAAAGACAAGCCTAAATTTTCTGAAATTGTTCAAGAATTCATGGATTTTGTGGGCGACGCCAAATTGATCGCTCACAATGCTGGCTTTGATATGAGATTTATTAATCACCATTTGAGAGAATGTGATTTGGAAATTATTGAAAGAAGAAATGTGATTGATTCTTTGGAACTTGCTCGCCAAAAATTCCCCGGAGCAGGAAATACGCTCGATGCACTTTGTAAAAGATTTGGAGTTGATTTGTCGCGCCGAACCAAGCATGGAGCGCTTCTCGATGCCGAACTTTTAGCTGATGTTTACATTGAGCTTTTAGGTGGAAATCAAATTTCGATGTTTGCCTCAGAACTTGAAAAAAAAGAATCAGATGAATCTAAAATTCAAATTAATAAAAATTCCCTTCCTAAGCGCCAATTTCCTTTAAAAGAAAGCGAAGTTACTTCCCACAAAGAATTTATTACTAAAAATTTTAAAGAAAATTTGTGGGATTATTAAGCAGTATTTAGAAAAACTAAAAATTTATTTTTTAATTTTTCTAAATATCTTACCAATAAATTTAATTAATACCTTACATCTCAACGAGTAAAACTAGAACTTGAAGTGTTAACAGACTGAGCTCTTGGACGCGAAAAATTTTGGTTAGGGCGAGAATTTATGATGGTTTTAAATGAATCTTTTATTTCAGGTTGATCCTGCAAAGAAATTTTACTAGCTAATTGCATTTACCAGCACCACTGGGAATAATCTTGTTAATTACACCATGCATTAATTCCACATTTTCTGGAAATAATATCCGCATTACAAGCAAGCTCTTCTTTTATTACTTCAATATTTTCTCTACTTATTTTCATTTCCTTTTTTCTGGAGGTTTTTCTGGAGGTTTTTCTAAGGATTCAATTTTTTCTTTCATTTTTTCTAAATTAATTCTAATCTCACATCTTTGCTACACGTAGCAAAGATGTGAATTCTAATTTAATTTCTCAGAAAATGCCCAATGAAACTACTAACGAAATTCTTGATCAATCCAGCTATTTAGAACTTCTTGGCGATTTAAAAAACCTTATTGAAACTTCCAAAACTAAGATTGAAGAATTTTCCAAAAACCAATTAGTGCAAACCTATTGGCTGGCTGGTAAAAGAATCGATGAAGAAAATCTTGTTTCAAATGCCAACTACCATTCCTCAATTATTTCAGATTTAGCGCTAGATTTGCAGGTTGATCCAGTAACCTTAGGTCGCTGTGTTAAATTTTTTAAAACCTATCAAAATTCCGCCCCATCGCCAAGCTCGCTTTCTTGGTCGCACTACAAATATTTATTAGCAATTAACGACGATGCAGCGCGGCAAAAATTGGAACAAAAAGCGATGGCAGAAAATTGGAATGTGCAAAAGCTAGTTAGTGAAATTAAGAATTTCAAAGATGACGCAATTAATGATTCAGGTTCAAATTCTACGGCCAAAATAATTCGTCCAACCAAAGCCAACTACCTTTACAAAGCTAAAATAATGAAAGTGATCGATGGCGACACTCTGCTCTTAAACATCGATCTAGGATTTCAGGTCATTAAAGAGCAAAGAATTCGCCTCACCCAGATTGACGCCGCAAAAATGAAAACTGCAAAAGGTCAAAAAGCCTTTAAATATTTACGCGATCTTTGTGCAAAACTTGATTTTGTGGTCATTAAAACCAACAAAATCGACATTTACGGCAGATATTTAGGTGACATTTTTTATCCGAAAGTTTCGGATGGAAGCAATGCTGCAAAAGAGCAAGTAGAAATTTTTGAGAAGGGGATTTACTTAAATGAGCAGCTTGTAGCTGAGGGAATAGTTGATATTTTTTAATAAAATTAAGCGAGAAATATTGAGCAATTAAAAAAATAATTTTATTTGAATAGGTTCCTAAAAATACAGGTAAAGATTTTAATTAATCAATTGCTCAAATTTCTTAATAATTAAGCTAAAATGAAAGCGAATTAGGGGCTGTAATTGTTTGATTTAAAAAAATAAATAATTAAAGTTTCGGCTTTGTAATTCCTCTTTTTACTAAATCCAATCAATTAAAAATCTTCAATGTCTAATAGTTCAAAACTAGTCTACACTTTT
>JBLHNE010000096.1:0-5766 GCA_047619265.1 Rickettsiales bacterium
GTCTTCATCATAATAATTGGCAAAGGCATCTGCCCCGACAAAAAAGTTTTTTGGCAAATCAAGAGTCGCTCCAAGTATTAAACCCGCAGCATTAGACTGACTTGTTTTACTGATTAGGGCGATGGTAAAAATTAGTAGGATAATTTTTTTCATAATATTTTTTTAAGAACAATTAATTAAAACAAAGACTAAGAACAAATCATAAATTATTTTTTAGATTTATGAGCTATTAAATCTCTGATTCCAAGCAAAGCAAGGCTATATCCGTCAATTCCAAAACCAAAAATTGAAGCATCAACTTTATCTGACAAAAGTGAATGGTGGCGGAATTCTTCTCTCTTAAAAACATTGGAAATATGAAGCTCCACTTTAGATCCATTAAACATTTCTAAAGAATCTCTAATGGCAACTGAAGTGTGAGTGTAGGCGGCGGCATTAATAATTATTCCGTCAACTTTGCCGATTGCTTGTTGAATTTGCTCAATAATTTCTCCTTCAAAATTGCTTTGTTTAAATTCAATTTCCAGCCCAAGTTCTTTAGCAAGTCCTGAACAATCTTTTTTTGCTGTTTCGAGTGTGCCGGTGCCATAAATTTTAACATCTCTTTTGGCAAGCATGTTCAAATTTGGCCCATTTAGAATTAGAATTTTTTTCTTTTTCATTAGCTATTTTTGCTGTATTTAATTTTTAAATAAAAGAACGCTGTAACTGGAATCGAAAATCCGTAAACAACACCAATAATTGCCAGAGTCAACCAAGGCTTAACCGCTAAACCAGCGGCAATAAGACCAAGAATTAGAAGAGTTACATAAATGAATTCATTTCTGATGGGAATTTTTTTGATAGAAATAGTCGGAATAGTACTTCCCACTAAAACCGCTAAACCAAAGCAATAGGACAAAACAAATTTTGGATCAGTAAAGAAATAACCATCGCCGAATTCAAAATATAAAACCATCGGCAAAATTGCCATAGCCGCAGCGCAAGGTGCAGGAATTCCTTGGAAAAAATATTTTGTCAAAATCGGGTCTGGATTTTCTTCACTCATAGCAACGTTAAATCTTGCTAAACGAAGCGACATAGAGATTGCAAAAAATAGCACTAATGCCCAATCAAAACCATAAACATGAGCATATGTATTAACCCACATGTAAATTAAAAACCCTGGAACTACACCAAAATTTACAAAATCAATTAATGAATCAAGCTCGGCGCCAAAAGGGCTAGAAGAGTTTAAAAACCTTGCTAATCTACCGTCTACCCCATCTAGAAAACCAGCGAATAGAAGTAGGGAAACAGATTTTACCCACTCGCCATCCATTGCAAAACGAATTGCGGTAAGGCCAGCACAAAGACCAATAAGAGTAACAAGATTTGGTAAAAGTCTACATAATGTAGTGGAGCCGTTATCTTTTGATTTAGTTAAAAACATTATTAATTTTTTAAAATGATGAGAATATGTGCTAAAAAACCTTAAAAAGACCTAAATAAAAATTCTGTTTAAAATCAAAAATAAGTCAAATTATAAATACGCCATTTTTGTTGATTGTATTTGCCGTTAATGCCTGTTATTTTTATGGACTTATTTAAGGAACCTTTAAAAAAATTAAACAATTAATTCACTCCAATTTATGACTAAAATCACCTGTACCAGAAGAATTGAATTTGATGCAGCGCATCGCGTCATGAAACATTCCAGTAAATGCAGAATGCTTCACGGACACAGATATGCAATTGAAGCAACATTCTACGCCGACGAACTTGATGATCTTGGAATGGTAATTGATTTTGGAATTATTAAAGAAATTTTAGGAAATTGGATTGATGAGAATTGGGATCACAACACTATTTTGAATTGCAAAGATAAAGATCTTGGCGATCAAATTACTAAAACTACTCAGCAAAAAATTTACTATTTAAACTGCAACCCAACCGCCGAAGAAATGGCGAGCTATTTATTTAATCAGATTTGTCCAAAAATTTTTACTGATCATAAAATTTCTTGTAGCGAAATTAAAATTTTCGAAACACCAAATTGCTACGCAGTAGCGAAATAAGAAGAGCCCCTTAGGTGCTCCTTATTTTTATTTTTAAAGAACGTGACATTTGTCACGCCCCACCTTGTGGGGAACCCCTAGGAGATTATCATGAAGTCCGAGTTAAAAACATCAAAACAAGATTTGCGATCTTTGAAGCCAAGTCAGAAAAATGAATTTGCAGCATCTTACCGAATTTATTATGAAGATACCGATTTAGGTGGAGTAGTTTATTATGCTAATTATTTAAAATTCTTTGAACGGGCCAGAACCGATTTTTTAAGGGAAAAAGGCGTTGTTCAGTCAAAATTGGCAGCAGAAATTAACATTATGTTCGCGGTTAGAAATTGCCAAATCGATTATGTTAAACCAGCCAAAATGGACGATTTAATTGAGGTTTCTGTAGAGATTATCGAGATTGGGAAAGTGTCATTAAAAATGAAACAAGAAATCAAATTAGACGATATGGTTTTATGCAAAATGACCGTAGAAATTGTCTGCGTGAACAGCGCAAACTTCAAACCAACCCGAATTCCAGCCTCAATTTTAAATTAGAAATTTTCCTTAATACCTAATTCTTCCGAGTCAAAATTAAACGATCCTCATAAAATTCATATTTCTCAAAGCGGCGCAGAAAACTCATTCCTAACAAAGAGGTACCCATGTCGCGATTGTTAACTGAAACTCCCACATCTTTAAAGGTAATATCTGCAACTTGAATGGTTTTAACGCGAGCCAATCCGCTCACAATGGTGCCATTGGCGGTTTGATATCTTCTAAATGAAGACAGATTATCAACGTCGATACCAACTTTTTTAGCGTCGGAAAGGCTTAGATTAATATCGCTGGCGCCAGTATCGACCATAAAGCGTACTTTTTTGGAGTTGAGTTTTAGATCGATGTAGAAATGGCCATTATCAGCGATGGAAATGGCGATTTGGCGCTGGTTTATTTGAACGATTTTTGATGGGAAAAGCTCGCCAGAAACTCGATCTTTAAATCGAGAAAAATCGTGGCGAAAGCTATAGATGAAGAGGATAAAAATAATTATGGCAGCCCAAATGGCCAGCTGGCTCAAAACCTTGGAGGCTTTAATTCTCTTATTAAAAAAAATGCTGCTTGCCAGAAATACTAGCAGCGCCATTAAATAAACCAAACTGGGTAATTCTGCTGAATTAATCACTTTTTCTTGCTCCGAAAATTGCTGAGCCAAGACGCACAAAATTTGCACCAAGATCAATTGCCGTTTCAAAATCTCCACTCATTCCAGCGGAAATATTTCTTAAATTATTTTCTTTAGCAATTTTATTTAATAGCACAAAATAAAGTGCCGGATTTTCATCGACAGGCGGAATTGCCATAACTCCGGTAATTGGAAGACCGTATTCTTTGATCATTTTTTGGATAAATTCACCAGCTTCCAGAGGATTTATTCCTGATTTTTGCTCTTCTTCTCCAATATTAATTTGCACAAAAAGTTCTGGAAACTTATTTTGTTTTTTCATTTCTTTCGAAAGAGCGAGCGCCAGTTTCTCGCTATCTAAAGTTTGAATTACATCAAAATTTTGTACCGCTTCTTTGGCTTTATTGCTTTGCAAATGACCAATTAAATGGAGTTGAATGTTTTTATGTTGGATTCTTAAATTGTCCCATTTATTTTTTGCCTCCATTACTTTATTTTCACCAAAAATTTCGCAGCCCAAATTAATTGCTTCAGCGATCTTTTCCTCACTAATGGTTTTGGAAACAACAATCAGATTTACTTTTTTCCCAGATTCTTTGATTATTTGGCGGATGTTTTGTAGATTTTGTGCAATAGACATAAAAATAATTTTATTTTAAAGAACGAAGTATTCTCTTCGCGAGAAACTCTAATTGGATTTTATTTTAAAGAACGAAGTATTCGCTTCGCCCCGCTTTGCGGGTAAACCTATAGTTACATGCGTTATCAGCCACTAAAGAGAGTGACAAATATAGGCAAATCAAAAGGGTAACTAAATAAAAATAATATTTGTGAAAAATAGTTCAGAAGTGCCTAAAAATCTACCAAAGATATTCTTTTTTACTGATCGAAAGAGAGTGGAGGATATTTTTAAAGTGGTGAGAAATTTACCAAAAAATACAGCAATAATCATTCGCGAATATGATTTTGACTATCTAGAACGCTTAGATTTTGCTAGAAAAATTTCTTTAATCGCCAAGCAGAATAATCAAAAGATTTTCGTGGGAAAAAGCCTAGAAATAGCTAGAGAGATTGATGCCGATGGCGTTCATTTTTCCGACAAGGATCGAAAAGTTCCGCGTACCAGTAATCTTCAGAATATGCTTTTAAGTTATTCTTGCCATTCTTTAAAATCTCTTGCCAAAGCTAGAAAATTAAACCCTGATCTGGTTTTTTTCTCACCAATTTTTGTCACTAATTCGCATTTAAATCAGAAACCTGTTGGGGTTTTTGCATTAAGAAATTTTGTTAAAAAATCTGCAATTCCCACCTACGCGCTAGGTGGAATTAATCGAAGTACTATTAAATTACTCTCCGGCTCCAATATTGCCGGCATTGGCGCAATTGATTATTTACTAAAAACGTAGCCCAAAATTTTGTAGCAAAGTTTGGCGGCCAAAAAATCGCAAGAATGCATATTTTTAATTGGCGCCAACTCAACCACATCCGCTCCTACAATATTGGAAATTTTTGCCGCAGCAGAAATAATTTTCATCGCATCTTGCCACATAATTCCCCCCGGTTCAGGGGTTCCGGTTGCCTGCATTAAGCTTGAATCAAAACCATCTAAATCAAAAGTTAAAAATACCGGACGTCCTTTTAATGGCGCCACAATTTCATCAATATTCCAATTTTCTTTATCCTTAGCCCAATGAATGGTGATACGGTCACGATTTTCTTCTAAATAAGGAATTTCACTAGCAGAAATATTTCTAATTCCACAAGAAATTAAAGTTGAAATCGGATTGTCCATAACTCTGCGAAGCGCTGCAGCGTGGGAATAATGTTCTCCCTCATAACCATCTCTCAAATCGGCGTGAGCATCGAAATGAAGAATGGCCAAATTAGGATATTTCCGAATAAATGGGCGAATTGAGCCAGCAGTAATTGAATGCTCTCCTCCCAAAATTAGCGGAAATTTTCCGGCATCAAGAATATTCTCGGTAATTTCTTCCAACTGATCTAGGGCCTTGGCAATCGGATATTGAATGATTGGAGCTTTAAGGGTGGAAACACCATATTTACGAAATGTTTCGCACCAATGTTCTTCGTCGAACATTTCAATTTGAGGAGAAGCTTTAATAATTGCGTCAGGTCCAGCTTTGGTTCCGCCACCATAAGATACTGAAGCTTCAAGACCAAAAGGAACAATAATTACTTTAGCATCTTCTGGTCTTTCTAAATATTTTTCTTCAAGACCAAGAAAACCTTCTTCTTGAGGAACAAATTCGAATTTAATAGTTTGATTTGTGTTTTTAGGCATATTGATCGAAATTTATTTTAGAAATCGAGCTTAGAATAATGATTTGAAGGTTCAGAGCCAGAAACTAGATCCCGTAATATATCAGCAAAGCCTTTTTGAGATTTAACTAAAGAATACCATTCTTTAACGGCATCACGATTTTTCCATTCAATATCACCAAAATAATCCAGCGAAGAAATGTGTCCGGCGGCAGAAAAATCGGCAATAGTAATCTGATCACCACTTAAATATTTTCTATTTTCTAG
>JBLHNE010000097.1:0-5745 GCA_047619265.1 Rickettsiales bacterium
GTAGACGAGATGCAATCATTGATTTTCCAGTCCCTGGTGGACCAATCATTAAAAAATTATGCCCGCCAGCTGCCGCAATTTCCAAAGCTCTTTTTGCTGTTTCTTGGCCTTTAACATCAATTAAATCTGGATAGGAAAATATTTGTTTGGTTTTATTTGGTTTAGGTTGAGATAGCAGCTGCAATCCTTTGAAGTGATTGAGCAGGACAATTAGATTTTTTGGAGCCAGAATAGAAATATCTCCAGCCCAAACAGCTTCTGGACCACAAACTTCAGGACAAATAATTCCTGAATCTCTTTGTCCAGCACCAATTGCAGCGGATAAAATTCCATTAACTCCTGTTATTGATCCATCGAGCGAAAGTTCTCCTAGTGCATAATAATTGTTAACATCTTCCTGACGAAGCGCACCAAGCTCAATTAGAAGACCAAGAGCAATAGCTAGATCGAAATGACTACCTTCTTTAACAATATCAGCAGGAGCAAGGTTGACGGTGATTCTAGTGTAGGGAAGAGCGAGTCCAATTGAGGCAATAGCAGTGCGCACGCGCTCTTTAGATTCACCAACTGCTTTATCAGCAAGACCAACAATGGTAAAACTAGAATTTCCAGAGGAAGAAATATTGACTTGAACATTGACAGGAGATACTTCAATACCATTGAAGGCGAAGGTTTTTACGGTGGTGACCATGAGATGGATTAGTTACTAGTTACTAATTATTAGTTACTAGTGGGTTAATAAAGTGGTGGAACTTTGTAAGTTGTAGGCTTTCAGGTAAAGGAAATCAATAAAAAATTCGGTAATAATTTACTTTAAGGGTTATTAGACCAAGAAAGTTGTAACTAGTAATTAGTCGCTAGTAATTATGTTTTTTAAATATTAATTGCTTAACAATTAATATTTAAAAAACATCGTGGATGGAGAATCTATCATTTCGAATTTTCTATTTTGAACTTCAAGAATAGCAAAGTTTCTTTGTACTATGCCATTTGGTAAAAATCTGAATAAACCATCTATTCCATCAAAGCCATTATTTGCAGATTGGTAATTAATTAAATCTTCCGGCATTAATTTGCGTTCTTCTAGGGTTTCTAAGGTTTTAATCACCGCCAAAGAGGCATCGTAACCAATGGAGTTCATACGGGTTGGGAATTTTTGATATGATTTATAATATCTTTTTTCAAAATCGAGGTATTTAGCAGGATCGGAGGAAGTAAACCAGCCTCCAATTAAGTTTGGATCGTTCAAAGTTGAATTTTCATCCCAACTATTATTCCCTAAAATTTGAATATCTCGACCATCAACATTGAATTTATTAATTAATGTGGTGATTTTAGAAAGAGTTTTTCCAGATGCGGGAATTAAAATTACATTGGTGTAGAATTTATCTTCTTTGGTTAAATTTTTCTGACTCTTGTCGGAAGTTGAATTGTAAGATTTGACAACCTTAGCAACCGCTCTTTCAAGATCTTTTTTGGTATTGGAATAAAATTCACTGGTAATAAAATTACCGTCTTTTTTACGAACCATTTCCTGCAAAATAGTGGCATATATTTGACCATAACGATTATTTGGGGCAATAATTGAAAAATTATCTTTTCCAGCGGAAATAGAGTAGCTGGAAATTTTATCAATTTGCTGTTCTGGCAAAAATCCCATTAAAAATACATTATCGTTATTAATTAAATCGCGATTGTTAGAAAATGATAAAACACTAATTTTTTTGCCTTGAAGTTCTTTTTTTAGTTCTTGCGTTGAACTGCTAAAAATTGGCCCAATAACAACAGTGATATCTTGGTTGATAATTTGTGTTGCAGCTTTTTTAATATTCGAGCTATCAAGAATTACCAATTCAATATCGTTATTTTTATCGTTTTCGAACAAAGACAAAACGATGGAATTAAGCATTGAACCTCCTAAATCTTTATTCTTTCCAGTAAGCGGTAGAAGAGTTGCAACCTTAAGTTTCTTGTGAATAATTTTTTGATTTTCTACAACAGGAATTAGATCGGTTGTAACAATTGGGGCAATAGGTTCTAATTTGACATAATTTGGATATGGTCTTTTGAAGCCATCGCAAGAGCTGAGAAAAAGCATTCCAATTAAAAGCGTAAATAGAAGAATATGACGAATTGGCGATGATATTATTCTCATTGATTTATCTATTATTTTGAGATTATGCTGGCTTATTCAAAGAATTTTAAAGAACATTAGATTTCGCAGAACCTATTTAAAACTCATCAAATATGCAAGAAATTTTAAAAGAAAACCAAGCCAAAATAACTAAAGAATTAGTGCCTGCGCTCTATGTTGTCGCTACTCCGATTGGAAATTTAGGAGACATTACACTCAGAGCAATTGAGGTTTTAAAAAAATGTGATTTTGTAGTTTGCGAAGATTCAAGAGTTACTGGAAAATTGCTCAATTTTTTTGAGATTAAAAAACCTTTCATTGTTTACAACGATCATTCAGGTGAAATAGTGCGGGAGAAAATTTTAAGTTTAATTTTACAAGGAAAATCATTGGCTTTGGTTTCAGATGCTGGAACGCCTCTAATTTCTGATCCGGGATACAAATTAGTGGAATTTTTGAGAAATAATAATTGTCAAATTCTGTCCATTCCAGGTGCTTGCTCTGCTATCGCTGCACTTTGTGTTTCTGGAATCGGTTCAGCCAGATTTATGTTTTGTGGTTTTGTTCCTCATGTTTCTAAAACTGGATTTTTTAAAGAATTGGTCAATATTGAGTCCAGCCTAATCTTCTTTGAAAGCCCAAGCAGATTGGTCAAAACTTTGAAAATTATGAAGGAAATTTTTGGCAATCGAATGGCGGCAATTTCAAGAGAAATTACCAAATTTTACGAGCAAACCAAGAAAGATACTTTAGAAAATTTAATTGATTTTTATGAACAAAATCCACCTCGTGGTGAAATTGTTATTCTGCTTTCATCGCCCTTAAAAAAGGGCCAAGCTGATGGTTCTCAAATTGATAAGGCTTTAAAAAAAGGACTTGGAAAAATGAAGCCCAAAGAATTAGTAGCGGCTGTGGCGGAAGAATTGAAATTGGGTAAAAAAGAGGTTTATCAAAGGATGCTTGAATTAACAAAATAATAATTCAGTTTTTTTCAATAAATAAAACAATAAAAACATTGTGCTAGAGTATTATTTTAAACTCCATTTGTGCTGGTCGTAGTTTACAAATGCGACCTTATTGTTTACTAAAATTATCAACGAAATAATCACCAAGGAACAATTGAAATATTTAACCACTAAAGTCGAAGCTTTGGATAAGGCGGTCAAGGATGTTTGTTCAAATAAAATTGAGAGTTTCGGATAATTTGTTTCAAGCAAAAATCGCAAGTTAAAAATACGGCTAACATAAATCGTCTAAACAAAATACTTTATCACACAAATTTTAATGGGATGTGAGTGTTATTTGTCCTTTATTTATTTATTTCTTAAGAAATTTCTCACTTTCTCCAAATCTTCGTTGTTATCAACAGAAAGAGGGTGGGAATCAACAATTTGTACGGCGATTGTCATTTGATTTTCTAAAGCTCTAAGCTGCTCCAGACTTTCGGTTTTTTCTAAATTACTAGGCTTCAAATTAACGAATCTTTCTAAAGACTTTCTTTTGTAGGCGTAGATTCCGATATGGTGATAATATTCTGCAGCATTATGCGGAATTGGAGCTCTAGAAAAATACAAAGCATTTCCCAATATGGCATTTCCCAATATGGCATTTCCCAATATGGAATCTTCTAAAAATGCAATGGCAATTTTAACAACATTAGGATTATTAATTTCTTCTTTGTCGGAAATTATGGAAGCAACAGTTGCAATATCGGCATCGCTTTGAAGAATAGTATTTGCGGCGGCTTTAATTACTTTTGGATCAATGGCTGGCAAATCTCCTTGTAAATTTACGATAATTTCAAAATCTTGATAATTAGGAATTTGTTGCATTGCGGCAAAAATTCTATCGGTTCCAGAAGGAAGATTGGGATCGGTGATAATTGCTTTTCCACCAATATTTTCAATAGCATTTGCAATTTCCGCAGAATCGCAAGCGACCACAACTTCACCTAGATTGGCTTTTTTTGCTTGCTCAAAAACTCTGACAATCATTGGTTTTCCAAGAATATCTGCTAATGGCTTATTTGGCAGTCTGGTTGATGCAAGTCGGGCTGGAATAATAGTTAAAATTTTAGACATTTTTATATAAAGTTTATCACTAGACATTTTTTCAAAAACATCTGAAATTCAATCGAATTAGGATTAAGTAAGGTCATATGTTGAAGTAATTCAACCATTAGAAAAACTAATTGATAAATATTTCAATTTCAATCTTTCACGAAAAAAATTTAACTAATTCATAAACTAACGAACTGAATGAGAAGAGCAAAAAAGCAAAAGCCAATTTTTTTATTAAAAATAATAGTATTAGCGCTCTAGGATATCAAAGCACTATGAGGGCTGATCCTAGTGAAAAAATATTCAAAAGAGTCAGAAAAGATATTAGCGCCTTTTTTAATAAAGTTTATAATTTATTTTCAAGCAACACTTATGTTTTTTCTAAACCCTCCGCAAATAGTCCCTAACTCTAGCGCAGAAATAAAATCAAGAGAACATAATGATGAACAAATAATTGATCCATGATAGGGAGAAAAGTTAGTAAAAATCAGACAAATAATACAACAAGTAGGGAATAGATACTCTTCAGTTTAGAACTTTTGAGGAATTTATAATAATTAACTAATAGGAACTTCAGGAAGTTTTAATGCGCCATAATTTGGTGATTTACATAGATCTTTAGGAAGTGATAAAAGGAAAATCAATGCCAATAATTAAGCTAGATTTAATCTTATCTTTAACGAATAGCTGTAAAATTGAATCGGTTCAGCATTAAAAAGTATATCTTAAGGAACAAAAGAACACTTCTTTGATGAAACAAATCATAATTAGAAATGATCCATTAGTAAGAAAAATTTTATATTAGTACTTGACTTTTTTTGGTTGCCAATATTTAATCCACGCCTCGTTTAAAGATTACCCCCTCAAAGAAGGGCACATAGCTCAGTCGGTAGAGCACCTGACTTTTAATTAGGTTGTCGATGGTTCGATCCCATCTGTGCCCACCATCATTATTTCATACTTCAAATTTTAGTTTTTAAGCACTTTTCAGGTTTTTATTACTTGTGAGAAACAATCTCAATATGAGTATTTAATATTATTGCCACTAAACTTTCGCTTCGCGATCGCAATTATCAAGTAGCGCTTCCAATCTTATTTATTTAGATCTAAAAATAGATTAACTAAGCCTTTATTGACGATGTTGCGCAAATGAAAAAATTGTACTAGAATAGATTTATACAACTAAAATTAACTTATTAAATTAATGATATGAAAAAATTTTCAACAATTATTATTACGATTCTATTTTGTCTTTTGCAATCTTGCACATCCTACAATACCGATCTTAATGAAATGGAAAAATTAAAAGTTTCTTCCATGTCTGATATTGTAAAAGGTCAATCTTGTAGTGAAAATCTTTTTGGTGGCTTTAGATTGCCATATCTTGGCAATACTGCTATTAAAATAAGTGGCGATGAATCTGTAATTGCAGCCATTAAAGATGCTAATATTAACCATGTTTACGCCGTAGACAAAATGGTTAAAAATTATGTTGTTTACAGTAAAAGATGCACCATAGTTTTTGGTCAAAACATTGCACTTATCAAAGAA
>JBLHNE010000098.1:0-5696 GCA_047619265.1 Rickettsiales bacterium
TAATTGTGGTCTCGACCCTATTAAATTTTAGGGAAAATAGCCGCTCAATATAGGGTTCCTTTATTAGTTTTCAAATATTAGTTTGGAATGAAAATGATTTGCCGATTGTGAATTAAATCTCTCTTGGAAAGTAACACATTTTAATCCTGTTTTTATTGGCTTATTTTAAAATATTTTGACTTCTAACTTGCACCCAAATAATCTCGCTAGAATCATCTAGCTGAATAATCTATCTTGGCTCACAAATAGTATCTAAATTAGTTTAACTCTAAATCCAATAAAATTATGTCAAAATCAAAAAGCGTTAAAACTACTCGCCCAGCCAAAGAAATAGAAGCTCTATTATTTCATTCTAGCGGAAAAGCCGGAAAAGTCGAAATGACTCCAACCAAGGCTCTTAGCACTCAAAGAGATTTAGCTTTAGCATATTCTCCTGGAGTTGCAATTCCTTGTTTAGAAATTCAAAAAAACCCTGATTTAGCTTACGACTACACCGCTAAGGGAAATTATGTAGCTGTAATTTCAAATGGAACGGCAGTTTTAGGCCTAGGAAATTTAGGCGCTCTTGCTGGAAAGCCCGTAATGGAAGGAAAATCGGTTCTATTCAAACGTTTTGCTGATATTGATTCAGTTGATATTGAAGTTGATACCGAAGATGCAGAAGAATTTATTAATGCAGTAAAATATTTAGGACCAACTTGGGGTGGCATTAACCTTGAAGATATTAAAGCCCCAGAATGTTTTATTATTGAAAGCAGATTAAAAGAATTGATGGATATTCCAGTTTTTCATGACGATCAACACGGAACAGCAATTGTTTCTGCAGCTGGAATTATTAATGCTCTACATATTTCTGGTAAAAAAATTCAAGATATTAAGGTTGTTGTAAATGGTGCTGGCGCAGCTGGTATTGCTTGTTTGGAGCTTTTAAAATCTATGGGATTACCACATGATAATGCGCTTCTTTGCGACACTAAAGGCGTGATTTTTAAAGGCAGAATGGAAGGAATGAACCAATGGAAATCGGCTCATGCGGCAGATACTAAAGATAGAACTTTAACTGAGGCGATGAAAAATGCTGATGTATTTTTAGGTCTTTCTGTAAAAGGCGCCGTCACTAAAGACATGGTTAAATCAATGGCAAGAAGTCCAGTTATTTTTGCTATGGCTAATCCTGATCCAGAAATTACTCCTGAAGAAGTTCATGCTACTAGAGACGATGCAATTGTAGCTACAGGTAGAAGCGATTATGAAAACCAAGTTAATAATGTGATGGGTTTTCCCTATATTTTCCGTGGCGCTCTTGATGTTCGTGCTTCAACTATTAATGAGGAAATGAAAATTGCTGCAGCGCTTGCAATTGCTGAGCTTGCTAGAGAACATGTTCCTAGTGAAGTTGCTAAAGCATATGGCAAAAGCGATATGAAATTTGGCAAAAACTACATCATTCCAACTCCTTTTGATAATCGTTTGATTAGCACCATTCCGGTCGCCGTTGCTAAAGCTGCGGTTGAAAGTGGTGTAGCTAGAAAACCCATTAAAGATTGGGATGCCTACAAAAAACAGCTTCAAGCTCGAATTGACCCGACCTCAAACTCACTTAGTCTAATTTTTGAGAAGTTAAAAAAACAACCTAAAACCGTTATTTTTGCCGAAGGAGAGCAGCCAGAAATTATTCGAGTTGCTTCAATGTGGCGCGATAATGGCTATGGAAAACCAGTTATTATTGGTAAGGAACATATTATTTTAGAAAATATGAAAGAGATGGATATTGATCCGAAAGGGATTGATATTCAAAATTCCGCTGTTTCTAAAGAAAATTCTAAATATGCCGATTTTCTTTACGAAAAATTACAAAGAGAAGGTATTTTGCGCTCTGATTGCTTAAGAATGATCAAAAGAGATCGTAATTCTTTTGCATCTTCAATGCTTGCTTGCGGAGTTGGCGATGCCATGATTACTGGCCTTACTCGCGGATATAGAAAATCTTTAACTGATATTTGGCAAGTTATTAAAAACAAAAAAGACAAAATTGTTTTAGGAATTTCAATGATCATTTCTAAAAACCGCACTGTCTTTATTGCAGATACTGCTTGTTCTGAACTTTCTTCATCAGAAAGATTGGCTCAAATAGCTGTTCAAACTGCCGCAAAGGTTAAAGAAATGGGCTATGAACCACGAGTTGCATTTTTATCATTTTCTAACTTTGGAAGTGCGCTCAAAAAAGAATCTTCCCGCATTAAAGAAGCTGTGAAAATTCTGGATGGCCAAAAAGTTAAATTTGAATATGACGGCGAAATGACTGCTGACGTGGCACTTAGCGCTGAGAAATTGGCAATTTTCCCATTTTGCAGATTAACTGCTCCAGCCAATATTTTGGTTTGTCCCGGTTTACACTCTGCTTCGATCGCCACTAAACTATTAGAAGCAATGGGAAATTGCACAGTTGTTGGCCCGATCTTGACTGGTTTTGAAAAATCAGTGCAAATCATACCAATGAGATCAAACGTTAACGATATTTTAAATATGGCAGCACTTGCTGCTGTTGATAATGGCTAATTAGGAGAAAATATGTCCTCACAATCTGGGCAACCTGCTGCAATAAATTCTATGAGTTCTGGAGATCTAGCTTCAATGCAACCAGCCGGAGCACAGGGTCACGCTCATAACATGCCAGAAGCTGGCCCCGGTATTTGGACTAATCCAGTTGGTGAAGGTGGAAATGCCACAGATTTACATACTGGCGGCGGTATTGACGTTGGGTCTAGTAAAAGTATGAATGATATTTTTGGCGAGATAAATCAAAATGCAGCCTTGCAAGATAATCAGCCAATTGACCTAGGAAACCAAGGTCCAGCAAATGGTTTAGAACAATGCATACCATCCTCCCTGCAAACTGAGCACCCAGATCTATCCCATGTAGGGGCTGCAGAGCAAACTCACGCTGGAGCCGGAGTAAATGTACGAGGCGGTGGAATATCTCAAGCTCAAGGTCAGTAAAAACCTTTTAGGCTATTTAATCCCTTTAAAAACTCTATCCCACCTAATATTTCCGTACCAATTCCAGAATTGCCAGAAAGGCTTGGAGTCGGAGAAGAAAACTATTCTGGCTTTGCCAATTAAGTTTTCTTCTGGAATATAGCCAACGGCGTTTAAGAATCTGCTGTCTTGTGAATTGTCTCTATTATCTCCCATCATAAAATAATGTCCTTCTGGCACAATGTAGACCCCTGTATTATCTTGCGGGGCATCTGTTGTTTCGTCCAGAACTGCTATTTCTTTTCCTGAAGGCAAAGTTTCGGCAAATCTTTGCAGCTCTCTGCCATCTTCATCAATAAAATTATCAAGATATTCTTTAGGAATGGATTTTTCGTTAATAAAAACTTGTCCGTCAGTTACTTGAATTTTATCACCCGGTAAACCCATTACTCTTTTGATGTAGTTAATTTTGGGGTCGGAAGGTAGGCGAAAAACTGCTACATCGCCCCTTTCTGGTTTAGATGCAAAAATTCTGCCTGAAAATAGATTTGGCGCAAATGGGAAAGAATATTTGCTGTATCCGTAGCTGTATTTAGAGACGAAAATGTAGTCTCCAATCAGCAATGTTGGTTTCATTGAGCTGGAAGGAATGTGAAATGGCTCGAATAGAAAAGAGCGCACGACAGCAGCGCAAACAATGGCGAAAATCAAAGTTGCCAAAAAACTATCAGGTTTTTTCTCTTTTGAATTTGGAAGTTTATTTTTAAGTTCTTTTGTCATTATTTAATTAGGTTTTTTCCAGTCATTTCTACGGGCTGATTAATATTCATTAAATTCAGAATTGTCGGCGCAATATCGCAAAGTCTTCCATCTTCTAATTTTAAATCTTTTGTATCTCTGGAAACCAAAATAAATGGCACCGGATTGGTGGTGTGCGAAGTGTGTGGATTGCCAAAATCGTCGACCATGTCTTCAATATTGCCATGATCGGCGCAAATGAGCATTTTTCCATCTTGCTGTAAGATTAAATCACGCAAATTTCCTAATTGCTCGTCAATAATTTGGCAAGCAATTACCGCCGCGTCGAAAGTTCCGCTATGTCCGACCATATCGGGATTGGCGTAATTAACGACAATAAAATCGTATTTGCCAGATTTAATGGCATTTTGAAGCTCTTCCCCAACTTTTTTAGCCGACATTTCTGGCATTAAATCATAGGTTCGAACCGATGGAGACTGAACCATAATTCTTTTTTCGCCATCAAATTCGTCTTCTTTTCCGCCGCTAAAAAAGAAAGTCACATGAGCATATTTTTCTGTTTCGGCAATGCGCATTTGCGTTAAATTTTGCTGCTCTAAAACTTCACCAAGAGAATTATTAATTTCGATGGATGGAAATAGAACCGAAAAATCCTGGCTTAATTTATCTGAATAGGAAGTCATTGAAGCCTGTCCAGCAAATTTTATGTTTTTGGCTTTAAAACCATCAAAATTTTCATCGAGCAAACAAGTTGAAATTTGGCGCATGCGATCGGCTCTAAAACTTGCAACTAAAAGCGAATCCCCATCTTTCATTCCAGAATAATTTTCGTTAACGACTGGAACGAGAAATTCATCATGAACATCTTCCAAGTAAGAATTTTCAATTGCTGCAATTGGGTCAATAAATTTCTGCGCATCAGCATTTAAATTGCCCTCAGCCATTGCTCTAAAAGCAGGCTCAATTCGTTCCCATTTCTTGTCTCGATCCATTGCGTAATATCGGCCTGACAAGGTAGAAATTTCAATTTGAGGGGAATCTTTTATTTGCTCTTTAAGGCTGTGAAGATGATTAATGGCACTTTTTTGAGCAACATCTCTGCCATCTAAAAAGCAATGAAGTTTCACATTCACCCCATTTGTGGCTAGAGTTTTGGCCAGAAAAATAACATGATTAATGTGGCAATGAACCCCGCCATCGGAAATCATTCCGAGTAAATGGCAGGTTTTGGAAGATTTGATTAATTTTTGCAAATCTGTATTTTCGGCCAGCGAGCCGTCTTTAATAGCATTATTAATGCGTGGTAAATCTTGAAAAATAATTCTGCCCGATCCAATGCAAACATGTCCCACTTCCGAATTTCCCATTTGACCTTCTGGCAAACCCACATCTATCCCTGAAGTTCCAAGTTTTGAGTGAGGAAATTCTTTTAATATTTGGTCAAAATTTGGAGTTTTAGCTCTAGCAATTGCGTTGTCTGTGGCGTTTTGATCGCCAATTCCCCAGCCATCAAGAATGCACAGCAAGACTGGCTTTTTAGTATTTTCCATATTGTTGATTTTAAGTGGTTGCGCGTTTAGATTATTCAGCTTCGTTTCAAGCGCCATAAATTATCAATTTAATCACCTTAAAATCAATGGAAACAACTTTTGATCTTCCCAAAATTCGCGGAAAATATCGCTACAATGTTGATTTATCTAAAACCACTTGGTTTGGCGTTGGCGGCCCAGCGCAAATTGTTTTTCTTCCTAAAGATGCTGATGATTTAGTGCATTTTCTAAAAAATAAACCCAGCGATTTAGAAGTTACAATTCTTGGTGCTTGCTCAAATATAATTGTTAAAGATGGCGGAATTGAAGGGGTGGTAATTAAATTAGGCCGAGAATTTGCCAAAATTTCTCATGCCAATACTGATACTAATTCTGACGGATCTGCCAAAATTCAGTTAAATCAGAAAA
>JBLHNE010000099.1:0-5676 GCA_047619265.1 Rickettsiales bacterium
TCTAGCTGGAGGAGCAGGAGGAGCTTCCCCCTCTAGAGTAACTGGGCGTGGACGAGTAATTGGGTTTTCAGGATCTACTTCACTGCCACCAGTCAAATTTTCCATAGGGTTAGAAACATCATGTAGAACATTTTGTTCTGGGTTCTGATTTTCCACAACTCCTGCCCAATTTCGATTGGGTTGATTGCGGCCTAAGCATCTTCTGAGTGCTAAAAAACCACCCACAATAGTAATAACACCAATTCCTGCAACAATAGGAACTATATCAATTTCTGGCTTATCTTTACTTGGCTCAACGGTTGGTATAGGCGTTGGCTTTCCAGTTGGTTTTCCACTAGAATCTAATTCGATTAAAGTTGGCGCTTCCGTTGTTCCTCCAATAAAATGTGATGGTTGCTTACTAGGCACTCCTGTTGAACTTACTGGAGTTAAAGTTGGTTCTCCAGTTGGGCTCCGTGTTATAATATGAGTTGGCTGCAATGATGGTTTGTTTGTAATTTTCAGCGGAGGAGGGGTGGGTTCGGAAGTTGGTGAAACCGTCACTGCTTGCCCTAAAATAAACTTATTATTAGCAGTATCAAATTCAAAATATTTTCCTTTTCTTTCCCCTGCTTCATCAAACAAAAGACCTAATTGATTAATTCCTTCATTAAAAATCAATGACGAATTACCTCCTGAAGTGGAATATGTGTTAACAGGGCCAGTGCCGTCATCAAACGGAAAATAAACGTAATTATCGTAAGCTTCAAGATCAACATTTCCATTTGGATTATCGGAAGATTCGACAGTCATTGGATTTCCTCCAGGGCTAATTTCTACAGAATATGCAAGTTGTCGACGCTGATCGATATCCATCCCATTAATAATATCAAGAACTCCATCTGGAGAAGCTTGTGGGTTTGTCTCTAAAAATTTTATCAATGATGCTCCACCGGCTAATCCCATTAATGCCGCGAGGGATATTTTACTTTTCATAATTGTTATTTATTGAGGTTAAAAAAATAATACTGTGTCATAATAAAACATAATTATATTTATTACAAGTAATTACAATAAATTACGTAAGATTACCTACTGTTGTAGAATTTTACACCTAAAACAATTCTATAAAATCTCATCTTATTAAATATAAGGGGGTTAATTGCATCTATATTTAATCTTGAAAAACAGATAGAAAAGATGGAGAATAGCAAACTATATCTAGAAGCTGGATCTAAGATATGAGCGCTTATCTACAATATTTTCTAAATCTCAATTGATTCTTAATAAATAATTTAAAAAAAATGATAAATAATAAATATTTAACTCTTGGAGGACTTCCTGCTTCAACAAAAACATATGTGCAAAGTGAAAGATTTGCTGATGTTAAAGTTGCAATGCGCCGAATTAAACTTGCTGAAACTTCAGAAAATCCGCATTTTGATGTTTATGATACTTCGGGAATTTATACTGATAATGAGGTTTGTGATTCAATTGATTTGAACAAAGGCTTGCCTAAACTTCGTGAAAAATGGATTAAAGATCGTGGCGATGTTGAAGAATATTCTGGGCGCGATGTTTTGCCGGAAGATAATGGCATTTTTGTTAAAGGTGCAAAATCTTCAGTTCCTGAATTTGACTTATCTGAGTTTAGGCCAGTTCGCGCAAAAGCTGGTAAAAAACCAACACAAATGGAATATGCCAAAGCTGGAATCATTACTAAAGAAATGGAATATGTGACTATTCGCGAAAATATGGGAAGACAAAAAATTCGCGATGAAAATTATAAAGGAGAAACTTTTGGGGCAAAAATTCCTGAAATTATTACTGCTGAATTTGTTCGTGATGAAATTGCTCGTGGTCGCGCTATAATTCCTAATAACATTAATCACCCAGAATCTGAGCCAATGATTATTGGTCGTAATTTTCTAGTTAAAATTAATACCAATATTGGTAATTCAGCAATATTTTCTGGTGTCGAAGAAGAAGTTGAAAAAATGATTTGGTCAACTCGTTTTGGCGGAGATAATTTGATGGATTTATCGACCGGCAAAAATATTCATAATATTCGCGAATGGATTATTCGTAATTGCCCGGTTCCAGTTGGAACTGTGCCAATTTATCAAGCTTTAGAAAAAGTAAACGGTGTTGCTGAAGATTTAACTTGGGAAGTTTATCGCGACACTTTGATTGAACAAGCAGAGCAGGGCGTTGATTATTTTACCATTCACGCTGGAGTTTTACTTAGATATGTTCCGCTTACCGCAGAGCGTTTAACTGGAATTGTTTCTCGTGGCGGTTCGATTATGGCAAAATGGTGTTTATCGAATCATACAGAAAATTTCCTTTACACTCATTTTGAAGAAATTTGCGAGATTATGGCTAAATATGATGTGTCATTTTCTCTTGGAGATGGTCTTCGCCCCGGATCAATTGCCGATGCCAATGACGAAGCTCAACTTTCCGAATTAAAAACATTGGGTGAGCTAACGCAAATTGCTTGGAAACATGGTTGCCAAGTTATGGTTGAAGGCCCCGGACACGTGCCAATGCAGTTGATTAAAGAGAATATGGATAAGCAACTCGATTGGTGTCATGAAGCCCCATTCTACACGCTCGGCCCCTTGACCACCGATATTGCTCCTGGATATGATCACATTACTTCTGCAATTGGCGCAGCTATGATTGGTTGGTTTGGAACCGCAATGCTTTGCTATGTAACTCCTAAAGAACATTTGGGTTTGCCGAATAAAGACGATGTGAAAACCGGCGTAATAACTTACAAAATCGCTGCCCATGCTGCAGATTTGGCTAAGGGAAATAAAGCTGCCAAGGCTTGGGACGACGAACTTTCCAGAGCTAGATTTGAGTTTCGCTGGGAAGATCAATTCAACTTGTCTCTTGATCCATATACCGCTAAAGCTTTTCACGATGAAACTCTGCCAGCTGATGGAGCAAAGGTTGCACATTTTTGTTCAATGTGTGGACCTAAATTCTGCTCAATGAAAATTACTGGTGATGTTCGTGAATATGCTGCAAAGCAAAAAGCTGAAGAAGCTCAAAAAGGGATGGAAAAAATGAGTGAGAAGTTTAGGGAAGTTGGAAGTCAACTTTATGTGAAGAAGTAAAGTGAACCAATCAAGCAAAGGTAGAATAAAGTTTTTGTATTTTTGCTTGATAGCTGCGTTCACTATTGTTGCCAGTCGCTTGATTTTTGTTGTAGCGACTGGCGATCGGGGTTTTGTTAATAAATTCTACAATAGCGATAAAAATCAAAGACGAGGAAATATCGTCGATCGGAATGGTGTTATTGTAGCAACCGATTTAAAATCCAAATCTCTATATATCAGCACCGTTCTTGTCAAAAATCCCAAACTTATCTCTGAAAAACTAAATAAAATTTTTCCCGAATTAAAATATCAAAATATTTTCAAAAAAATCACTTCCAAAAAAGATCGTAATTGGATTTTGGTTAAAAGAGGAATTACCCCGAAAGAGCAAGAAGTTGTGCAATCTTTAAAAATGGCAGAATTGATTTTTGACGATGATTTAGTGAGGGTTTATCCACAAAAATCGATTCTAGCACATATTGTTGGCTATGTTGATTTGGACCGCAAAGGCTTGTCTGGCATGGAAATGGAATATAATGAATCTTTAACGGCCGGTAAAGATTTGCAGCTCGCAATGGATGTTAGGCTGCAAGATGTTTTGAGTGATGAGTTGGCTCAAGGAATTGAGAAATATAAAGCAGTCGCAGCTTCAGGAATTATTGTTGATATTCAAAATGGCGAAGTGTTGGCAGTTGCTAGTCAGCCAACTTTTGATCCAAATCATCCGGAAATAGCAAGCTCGGAAGAGCGTTTTAATCGTGCTACATACGGCGCATATGAGCTTGGGTCAATATTTAAAATATTCACTAATGCCATAGCTTTTGAAGATGATCTAATAAAACTAACCGATAGTTTTGATGTATCAAAACCAATAAAATATGGACGTTTTACCATTACAGACGATCATCCAATTAAAGGTTTTGCAACTATTAGTGAAATTTTTTCTAAATCTTCAAATATTGGAACTATTGAAATAGCAAAAAAAATTGGCATCGAGAGACAAAAAAAGATGTTAGAAAGATTTGGTCTTTTGAATCGAGTTCCTAGTGATTTTCCATCTCTTTCTAGGCCTATTTACCCAAAAATATGGAGGGAAATAAATCTCTATACCATTGCTTATGGACATGGAATTGCCGTTACTCCGCTTCATATGACAACGGCAGTTTCTGCAATTGTTAACGATGGAATACTTCATTATCCATCTTTCATTAAATTAGAAAAAAAACCAGAAGGAACTAGAATTATTAAATCTAGAACCTCCGAAATTATGCGCAAAATGCTTAGAGATGTAGTGGTAAACGGAACTGGAGGATTTGCTGATGTTGAAGGTTTCGAGGTTGGTGGAAAAACAGGAACCGCAGAAAAAGCTGAGTTTGGAAGCTATAGTCAGAAAAAAACCATTGCTTCTTTTGTGTCGGTCTTCCCTATGTCTAAACCTAAATATCTAGTCTTTGTTGCTTTTGATAGGGCAAATAGCAGATTTAACACTGGGGGAATGGTGGCAGCTCCGGTAGCAGGAAATGTCATTAAAGGCATTGCTCCAATATCTGAAATTAGGCCACAGAATTAAATCAATAATTATCTTACGAATCTTAACGAGCAAGGTTTTCAAACATTAATATTTTGCTACGCGTAATTAATAAAAAATAAAGTAAGAAAAGGTCTGGTACCAAATCCTATCTTTAATAGCGCATTTATGCTTCATCTTTTTGGTATAAAATCTAAGAGAAAAAACTCTTGCACATTAAGGTACGTGAGTTTTTTATCTTATATTTTATCCTCAAAAATATTTTTCCTAAATATCCTATTAAAGGTAGGACTTGGTATTATTTTCACTCAAGAATTGCCCGGCTAAATAAAGCGATCCACAGATGATAATTTTAGCTGGTTGCTTAGGATGTTTTTCTAGGTGATATTCTTTAATTTTTTCAATTGCGTCTGAAAAATCATTAGCAGAGATATTTTTAAAATTAATTTCGGAAGCAATTTGGCAAATTTCTAAAGATGTTTTGCTTTTTTCTTCATCTTTAATTTTAAGACCAACCATCATTTCCGTCTGCGCAGCAATAATCTTTAAAAACCCCTTGGAATCTTTATCTTTAAGCATTGCACAAATTAGATAGTTTTTTGAGGGTAGTTTTTTATTTTCCTGCAGTAGCCAACTTGAAATTGTTCTGGCTCCAGCCTTGTTATGTCCGCCATCTAAAATTAATTTAAAATTTTTTGGTAAAATTTTAAAAAATTGTCCTTGATTAATTTCCTGAAGCCTTGCTTTCCAGACTGCATTTTTTAAACCATCTTTAATATTTTTCTCTGAAATTTGAAATAAACCAGAATGATTTAAAACATTGATTGCAGCTATTGCGCAAGAAGCGTTCATTTTTTGATGTTCCCCCTTTAAACCTAGAGCTGGGAGTTTCTTTTGATCGAAATCTTGACCATAAATCAAAGTGTTGCTTTTTTGAGCTAAAGCTATTTCTTTTAAAGTTTTTAGAGCTGAAGGTTTTTGCTTTGAAATTATGGTTGGTGATTCAAACTTTATTATTCCGCCTTTCTCAAAAGCGATTTTACTCAAACTGTTTCCCAA
>JBLHNE010000100.1:0-5668 GCA_047619265.1 Rickettsiales bacterium
AACAGCTGAAAATCCTTCAAATTTAGCTAGTCAAAATAAAGGAAAAGATCAATCTGAAGTAATTCATCCGGCAAAATATCGCTATCAAACTCCACCAATTTATCCAAAAAGAGCCGTTGAAATGGGCTTAGAAGGTGAGGTTGATCTGCATGTTAAAATCTTGAAAAGCGGTCATCCAGAAACTTTAAAAATCGCCAAATCATCTGGATATTCCCTTCTTGATAGGGCGGCAGTGGCTTCGGTCAAAAAATGGCGTTTTGAACCAACAAATCTCAATGGCAACATTGTGGAATCTTGGGTCAACGTTCCCGTAAATTTTGTTATTAAATATTAATTTTATTTTTTTCTAAGCTCGCCGCTACTAGTAGCGGCGAGTTAATATTTTTAATCAACCTTAAATTAACTAAAAATCATGAACCATCCAGCAATCGAAATAAAATATGAGCCAGCAGACGATATCTTGACTAGATATGAGATTTTGAAAAAACAAAATCCCGAAATGAGAGCTCGCCAAATGGCTGAAACTCTTGGAACTTCAGAAGGAGAATTGCTCGCTTGCCAAATTGGTGAGAGTGTAACTCGCTTAAAAGATGCCACTCGCGCCGATTTCCAAGAAATTCTAAAAGACATTGTCAATCTTGACGAAGTGATGGCTCTAACTCGCAATGAAGATTGTGTTTCTGAGCGTAAGGGAATCTACAAGGATGCACAATTTTTTAGCCAAGGAAAAATGGCGCATGGTTTATTTGTCAATCCTGATATTGATCTTCGATTATTTATGTCACATTGGAAATTTTGCTTTGCAGTATCTGAAGGATCGGAAAAAAAACCTCGCAAATCTTTGCAATTTTTTGACAAATCTGGAACCGCCATTCACAAAATTTATTTAACCAATAAATCTAATTACCAAGCTTTTGATGATTTATTAGAAAAACACATCAACGAAAATCAGGAAAATTTTATTGATATTGAAGAATATGAAGCAAAAGCTGCCGATCGCAACGATGACCAAATTGACTGGGAGGGGCTCAAAGAGACCTGGAAAAATTTGAAAGATACCCATGATTTTTTCCCAATGATTAGAAAATTTAAAGTAGGAAGAAAGCAAGCTCTAATCAATGTTGGTAAGGATTTTGCCTATGAGGTGAAAAATGATTCTAGCAGAAAAATGCTAGAATTTGCTCGTGATGAGGAATGTGAAATCATGGTTTTTGTGGGCAATCGCGCCGCAATTCAAATTCACACCGGCAATGTCAAAAAGCTCGCCGAATATGGAAAATGGTTCAATGTTTTGGATCCAAAATTCAATTTGCACCTCAATGAAGAAAGCATCGCCAGCAGCTGGGTTACAAAAAAACCAACTGTTGATGGCATTGTCACTGCATTAGAAATTTTCGACAAAAACAATGAATTGATCGTCACTTTCTTTGGCAAAAGAAAACCGGGCATTCCAGAGCTTGCTTTGTGGCGCAAAATTATTGATCAAATTCCAGCAAAATAGATTCGATGATGAACTTTCAATGGTTTGACCAACTAGGTTTAATGGGATTCCCCTTAGCATTTTGCTCGATTGCCGCTCTGGCAATTTGCTTGGAAAGATTGGTTTTTGTGATTAAAAACCATCGCCAAAAAAAGAAGGTTTTTGACTCTTTGTCTGCCTATGTTTTGAAATATCAAAACAGCCCCAAACAATTGCGCGATGAAATGGTGGCAATTGCCATTAACGAGCTAACTCCAACCTATTACGGAAATATTAAATTTTTGCGCATTATTGCCACAATCAGCCCACTCATTGGGCTACTTGGAACAATTTTGGGAATTATTTCTGCTTTCAAAACAATTGCCACCCAAACTTCGCCAATCTCACCAAACATGATTGCTGGCGGTTTATGGGAAGCAATGCTGACAACTGCGGCAGGATTGATGATTGCTCTTCCTTGTTTGGTTTTGGCGCATTTATTTCGTCATTTTAGTGAAAAACAATTGGGAGATTTTTGTTTAAGACTCAACAAATTGTCAATAGCGATGGAAATGAAAAAAGGAAAAGATGATTAATCTAAAACATGCCCATTCTCACCACGAATTATTTGAAGATTTAGCTCCAGATCTAACTCCAATGCTGGATATTATTTTTATTTTGTTGGTGTTCTTTATGCTAACTTACGGGGCGGTTTTCAAATCCCTAGATCTCAATTTGCCCGCCAGCGTTGCTGAAAATCAGATGTTTTTGAATGAAGAAAGCAATATCACTTTAGAAATTTACAAAGATTATTTTGCTCTAGATGGAGAAAAAATTTCTGATTTTAATGTCTTAAAAACCGCAATTATTGCGGCGGTAGAAAACGACAATGAAGCCAAATTTGTGATTGCTTCCGACAAAGAAGTGTCAATTGAGAAATTACTAAAATTGCTGACCTATTTGCAATCACAAGGAATTACTAACGCCAATATTTTAATGAAAAATGAATAAGAAGAGCAGTCCGAATCAATCTTTTCGCCAAATTTTTGATAAAATTACTTTAATATTTTTAACAATTTTTTTGGCAGGAAATGCCCATGCGACCCAAAGAATCGTTTCAATTGGCGGCGCTAATACCGAAATTATTTACGCACTTGGAGCCGAAAATCTTTTGGTGGGAAGCGACACTACCAGCTATTACCCAAAAGAGGCTGAAAATTTGCCAAAAGTTGGCTACCAAAGATCTTTGTCGGCAGAAGGAATTTTGTCACTTAACCCCGATTTAATTATTTTAAATAATGAATCAGGCCCCGCGAGCGTTCTTAAGCAAATTAAGGCAGTAGGAACAAGAGTTTTAAAGCTGCACGCTGCTCGTAATATTTCAGACGTTCAAAATAATATCTTAATAATAGGAAAAGAGCTGGGAAAAGAGGTTGAAGCACAAAACTTAATCCTAAAAATTAAGAAAGATCAAAAAGAATTAGCTCAATTAATAAAGGAAAAACAATTTAAAAATTTGACCAAGAAAAGAATTCTATTCATTTTGCAACATGGCGGAGGATCGCCAATGGTTGCAGGTTCTGAAACTGCCGCAAATAGCATTATTGAGCTTTCTGGCGCTTTTAATGTAGTTTCTCAATATCAGGGCTACAAACCCTTAACTCCAGAAGCAGTAATTGCTCTTGATCCCGAAATAATTCTCATCACTTCGCAAGGAATGCAGCAAATGGGAGACGAAGAATCTTTATGGAAAATTCCGGGCTTAGCGCTAACTAAAGCTGGAAAAAACAAAAAAGTAATTGTCATGGACTCGTTATTAATGCTAGGATTTAGCCCGAGAGTTGCTGAGGCGGCGCTGGAACTTGCTGGTAAATATTAAAAATAAACCAGAAATATTGTGACAAAATTACCCAAAAAAATAATTTTAATAATCATCGCCTCTTTATTGGCTCTAGCTTTGCTATTCTCAATTTCCACTGGCGCGGTTTCCATTCCTTTTTTGCAACTAATTTCCTTTAATCTAAGTCCTAGTCAAGAAGCTGTCTTATTTTCAATTCGCCTGCCCAGAGCTCTTCTTGCCATTATTATTGGAGCTTCCCTAGCAGTTTCTGGCGCAGCAATTCAAGGAATTTTTAGAAACCCACTAGCCGATCCGGGTTTAATTGGAATTTCTAGTGGAGCCGCCCTTGGAGTTGGACTAATGATCGTTTTTGCAGGCCCGCTAAATGGAATCTTAGGAATCTACGGCCTTAGCTTTGCAGCTTTCATAGGCGGTCTTTTAACTTGTTTATTAATAATGAGATTTGCCTTTTTATCGGGAGCTTTTTCAGTCACCTACATGCTTTTAGCAGGCATTGCCATCAATTCCCTATCTGGTGCTGCAACTGGCTTTATGAGCTATTTAAGCAACGATGAACAGCTACGTTCACTAACTTTCTGGACAATGGGCGGTCTTGGTGGGGCTTTATGGTCTTCAGTTTTTGTGGCGCTTAGCGTGGTTTTGCCAACCACAATAATGCTAATTATTGATTCAAAAAAACTAAATATTCTCTTACTTGGAGATAGCGAGGCAGAATATCTGGGAATTAACATTAAAGCCCTTAAAAAACGCATCATCATTTGCACCGTTCTTTCGGTTGGAGTTAGCGTTTCAATCAGCGGAATTATTGGCTTTGTAGGCTTAGTTGTGCCTCATTTAATTAGACTCACTTTTGGCTCAGACAATAGATGGCTCATTCCTCTTTCCGCCTTGCTGGGAGCGCTTCTATTATTGATCGCCGACACTTTCGCCAGAACCATTGTTTCACCGGCCGAATTACCGGTTGGAATTATTACCAGCCTCATTGGTGGGCCGTTCTTTTTGTGGCTTTTGGTTAAACAATATTCAAATAAATTTACTGTATGATCGAGGCAGAAAATATCAGCGTTCAAATCGCTAATAAAAAAATTCTTGATGCTAAAAATGTCAAAATTAAAGCTGGAAAAATTAATGTCATTCTGGGACCCAATGGGGCAGGGAAGTCAACTCTGCTAAAATGCTTAACAGGACTCAGTTCATTTGAAGGAAATATTTTTTTTGGTGGCAAAAATTTAAGTGATTATTCATTGGCAGATCTGGCTAAAAAACGCGCCGTATTTTCTCAAAGCCAATCAATTAGTTTTCCATTTTCTGCCATCGAAATTGTGGCGCTAGGACGAAGCCCATATTTGCAAAACAGAAATTTGCAGCAAGACGAGAAAATTATTAAAGAAGTTCTAGAACAGGTTGGAGCTTGGCATTTGAAGGATCGCGATTTTTCAAACTTATCTGGCGGAGAACAACAAAGAATTCATCTGGCAAGAGTTCTGGTGCAAATTTGGAATCAAAAAAATGCCTGCCTATTTCTAGACGAACCAACATCGGCGCTAGATTTAAAGCATCAACATCAAATCTTGCAAATAGTTAAAGATCTTGCTGCAAAAAATAATCTAACCATTTGCATGATCATACACGACATCAATCTGGCCGCTTTCTACGCAGATGAGGTAATTTTAATGAAAGATGGAAAAATATTTGCTTTTGGCTCTAAAAAAAGCACCTTAACCACCAAAAACCTATCTAAAATTTTCGATATTCCAGAAAGCTACTTCCCTCAAATTTAGTGCTAGAATCGCACTTTTAGGCATCGTCGTTATTTGTAATTACAGCATGTCACATGAAGAAATTATGTTAAAATTAGGCCTAACAACCCCTGAATGAAGGGTTATTGGGCCTGATTGTTTTTACACAATTTTCGTTAAAAAACAACGCTCAATTACAGGAAGAATAATTTAAAACTAATTATTTATTAGCAACCAAAACCACTGAAAATTTCTTATATTTAATGGTTAATATTTTCTTCATGGCAAAAATAGACATAAAAATACCGCATAAAGCTCCAGTAGTGGTAGAAACAGCTGGCGAAAAAGTTAGTCCTAAAATACCAAATGCAAAGCCAATCACAAAACCTACGACAGCGCCCAATAAGATAGAAAATAGTAAAGATCTCCATAAATAACTCCAGAAAACTTGTACTGCTATTTTCCAAGTTACGTCAATTTTATTGGCTCTTTTTCAAAATGAGTGGGTAAATCAATTTCTTGCACCAAAAACCCCAGATGATAATTTTGCTTCTTTAACAAAAATTATCATTAACCATGAACCTAAAAGAACTATTTTTCAAAGCCTTA
>JBLHNE010000101.1:0-5626 GCA_047619265.1 Rickettsiales bacterium
TGTGAGAAATTCGAAGTAAAACGAATGGGAAATATAATTGAGGGACTATATAAATTAGGCGTTAAAATCAGCAAATTATCTTTAGTCGCCTCACCTTTTGTTGAAATGCTCGGTGGAGTTGGTGTTGCCTTGGTAATATGGTATGGTGGAACCCAAGTAATTACAGGTGCCACAACGCAAGGGGCATTTTTTTCATTCTTCACCGCAATGTTAATGGCCTATAAACCACTAAAATCAGTAGCCGGCATGAATTCCAAAATTCAGGTTGGTTTTGGCGCTTTAGAAAGATTTTATGATGCAATTGATCAAAAACCAACAATCGTCAGTAAACCAAATGCAATCGATCTAGTTCCAGCAAGAGGAGCTGTTCAATTCGACAATGTCAGCTTCAGCTATCTACCTGAAAAGCCAACATTAAGTAATGTTACGCTAGATATTCCGAAAGGAAAAACTATCGCTCTTGTTGGTCATTCTGGTGGCGGAAAATCTACCATAATGAATATGCTTTTGCGTTTTTACGATGCAAATTCAGGCAGAATTTTGCTTGACGGGCACGATATTAGAGACCTAACCGTTTCCTCCCTTAGAAGTTCAATGTCGGTAGTTAATCAAGAAGTAATGCTTTTTGACGACACAGTTATTGAAAATATTCGCTATGGAAAAGAAAATGCCACCAAAGAAGAAATTATCTCTGCAGCAAAATTAGCAGAAGCTGATGAATTCATTAGTGATTTACCAGAAGGATATGAAAGCAGAATCGGTCAAAATGGCATTCTACTTTCAGGCGGGCAAAGACAAAGAATTGCCATTGCCAGAGCCATTCTTTATAACGCACCAATTTTGCTTTTAGACGAAGCAACTTCATCTCTTGATCCAATTTCTGAACATGCTATTAAAAAAGCCTTAAATACTTTGATGAAAGGCAGAACTACAATTGTGATTGCGCATCGCCTTTCAACGGTAATACATGCTGATCGAATTTATGTAATTTCTGATGGAAAAATTATCGAATCTGGAAAGCACCAAGAATTGCTTGAAAAAGAAGGATATTATGCAAATCTTTATTCTAAACAATTCGAGATTGCAGCGGAAAAATAAAAACAGAATTGAAGGATGAGTGAAAAAAAGAATAAAATTCAAGAAAAGCCTATAGATAAAAAGCCTGACAATAAAGAATTACAGGCAGCGCTGAGAAAAAATTTATCAAGAAGAAAACAATCGGACGAGAATCCTAAAAAATAAATATTTCCATTAGTTTATTTGTTTGCGAACTAAATTTTTTGCACAGATCTATGTGTAGATCTTAGAGTTATAACAAGTCCTATCTTTAATAGAATATTTAGAAAAAATATTTTTGAGGATAAAATTGAAGAGAAAAACTGCCCGTATATTAATGTGCAAAAGGTTTTTCTCTTAAATTTTAGACCAAAAAGATGAAGCATAAATGTGCTATTAACGATGAGATTTGGTATTATTAAGATTACAAAAAATATTAAGCAAAATCTCCCCAAAAAAAGACGAATCTTGAGATTCAAAAGCTTAAAAAGGGTGATTTTTTATTTATTATTTTTAAGATACATTCACTTAAAAATGCTACGCATTTAAAAGAAAAAAATCTCTACAGAACTATTAAATTCTTACTTTTCTTAATTTATTTTAAAAAATCAAAATGACTACTCGCATAGCAATTAATGGCTTCGGAAGAATTGGCAGATGTGTTGCCAGAGCAATTTATGAAACAAATGGTCACGATATGGAATTAGTTGCAATTAACGGCCCTGCCCCGATTGAAACTCAAATTCATCTCTTAAAATATGATTCAATTCACGGAAGATTTAGCAAAGAAGTTAGTGCTAAAAATAGTGATATTATCGTTATTGACGGTAAAGAAGTTAAATTTTCTCAACAAAGAGATATCACAAAATTAGACTGGAAAAAATTGAATGTCGACATCGTTATGGAATGCACTGGTGCTTTCACCGATTTCGAAAATGCTAGCAAACATATTTCTGCCGGCGCTAAAAAAGTAATTATTTCCGCACCGTCAAAATCTGCAAACGTTAAAACCATTATCTACGGCGTTAATGACGAAGAATTAACTAAGGAAGATTTGGTTGTTTCAGTTGGATCTTGCACCACTAATTGTCTAGCTCCAATCGCTAAAATATTAAATGATTCCATTGGTATTGAAAAAGGATTCATGACCACAATTCATTCATATACTAACGATCAAAATATTGTTGATGGCTCTCATAAAGATCTAAGAAGAGCAAGAGCTGCGGCAATGTCGATGATTCCAACTTCAACTGGTGCCGCAAAAGCAATTGGCCTAGTAATGCCAGAACTTAAAGGAAAATTAGATGGCGGAGCTATTAGAGTTCCAACCGCAAATGTTTCAATGGTCGATTTAACCTTTGTTGCAGGTAGAAAAACCAGTGTCATAGAAATTCACCAAATTATTCAAAATGCTCTCGATCAAAATAAAAAACTTGCTAAAGTTTTGCAATTTGTGACCGAGCCTTTGGTTTCAATTGACTTCAACCATTCTGAACCAAGTTCTTGTTTTGATTCAACTCAAACCAAAGTTATGGGCGACAATTTTGTTAAAATTTGCTCTTGGTACGACAACGAATGGGCATTCTCACTTAGAATGATTGACATTGCTAAATTGACATCCTAAAGGTCCTTTTTAATTCCACCCAACTCTATTTTTGCTTCGTTAATTTTAGAGTTGCTTACTAATGATCAATAAATATCTAAAATTCTGAATTAACCAAACAACCATTTAAATGAAAGTAATCGTTCTAGGATCTGGAATTAACGGCGTTTTATCAGCTTATTTTTTAGCTCGAGCAGGATGCGAGGTTACTGTTCTAGAAAAAGAAGCGCAAAGTGCAGCTGGATGCAGCGGATCTAATGGTGGACAGCTTAGCTTTTCACATTGTGAACCTTGGTCTTCAAAAGCATCTTTAATGTCTTTTTTAAAAGCAGCAATTAGCCCAAATTCATTTCTTTCCATCCCTGAACTACCTAATAAAGAATTTTTTATCTGGGCTTTAGAATTTTTCAAAAACTCCAGACCATCAAAATCAATAAAAATTGCCAAAAAGAACCTAAAGCTTGGAAATTTTAGCAAGCAGGTTCTAAATGAGATCTTAAGCAAAGAGAAAATTGATTTTTGCTACAAAAATGAAGGAACTCTACATTTTTACCGCGATGAGAAAATTTTTAATAAAGCAATTATTGAAGCTAAAACTCAAAAATCTTTAGGTTCAAATATAGAAATATTAAGTGCTGAAGAATGCGTTAAAAAAGAACCGACCCTAACTAAAATTCTTGATGAGAAAGTTTTGCGAGGAGGAATATTTTTTAAAGACGATGCTAGTGGCGATTGTTCATCTTTTATCAAAGGCTTGGAATCGATTTGCAAAAACAAACTCGGGGTCAAATTTCACTATAATTGCGAAGTAAAAAATCTCTTAACGAATGGCAAAAAAATTACTGGAATCAACACTCCGGAAGGTGTTTTTGTGGGAAATGCCTATCTAGATTGCCTAGGAGCTTTTGGAAACTCGCTTCTCAAAGGAATTAAAATTGATCCAAAAATTTATCCAGTAAAGGGTTACAGCTTATCAATTCCAACTGACGAATTATTTTTAGCCCCAAATATGGCGCTAACAGACCCTGCAAATAAAATTGTTTATAGTCGTTTGGGAAATGTTTTTAGAGCAGCAGGAACGGTTGAAATATGCAATCTAAAGAACGAGTTCAATCAAAAGAATATCAATTTTCTAAAAAACGTTGTTCGCGATACCTATTCAGATTTTGGTGATTTAAAAAATGCTAAAGAATGGTCTGGATTCAGACCTTATCGACCAGAATGCCTACCTCTGGTTTGCAAGTCCACAAAATATGGCAATTTATTCTTAAATATCGGACATGGCTCACTAGGTTGGACGATGTCATTTGCAACCTCTAGAATAATTTCCAACATCATTTTGCAGCAAGATTCTGGAGAAGATTTCTCATTTTTAGAAGAAGCAGAAAAAAAGATGTATCTTAAGTAGCTTTACATAGAAAAACTTAACCCGACATTTGATTAATGCAGGAGAAAATTATTCTAATTACCGTCATCATGATCAAATCATTTTTCAAAACTATCTTGATTAGGATCTGATATAACCAGTCTTTTAGTTTAAAAAATTATGTTTCATTGCTATAAGTTTATATAGAAATTGCCTTCTTATATTTGATTAGAATCTTATTCAAATCTATAAAAACCTTAGTTGCAGTTCTTCACTTGCGACATTAATTGATTTATACATAAAAGATTGGTTTTGCAAAACCAAATCAGTGAAAGAAGGAAGAAATTTTATTAAAATTTGCCACTTGTAAAGCTGATAATTTTAATGGATTTTAATTTCAGACTTCTAAATCAATAATCTAGATTTGATCAATTTTTTTACCAATCAAAGTTTCTCTAATCGCCATACTCATTTTCTTTTCAGCGAATATTTCAGCGAATTTTTCTAAATTTTCAGCTTCTAAACTAATTAACTTTTGATCATCGCCCTTAATTGCTTCTTCTAATTTGAAAATTTGATTCTGGGTTTTTACAATGAATTCTTCATCGATTAAATTATCGTCTTCTTTAATTTCAGCTTTTAGGGCTAAAATACTTCTTCCAGCTTCCATTTTGGCTTCTACCAAAAGTCGCATCGAAATATCGGATTTTGAATTTTTCAAAGACTCCAAAAGCATATGCTTAACTTGAGCTTCATCTAATCCGAAGGTTGGTTTAACTTCGATTGTTTGAGTTTCTCCAGTTAGAGTTTCGGTTGCGCTCACAGTTAAAAGACCGTCAGCATCAACCTTAAGAACCATCTTAATTCTTGCAACTCCAGCCTTTAAAGCGGGAATATTTTTAATTTCAAAATGCGCCAATGAACGACAATTTTTAGCTAATTCTCTTTCTCCTTGAACAATATGCAGCTTCATTCCAGTTTGAAAATCGGCATAGGTGGTAAATTCTTTAATAGCAGAGGTTGGAATTGTGGCGTTGCGATCAATGATTTTATCAACCAATCCACCCATCATTTCAATTCCAATAGAAAGAGGAATAACGTCGAGAAGAAGATTATCAGAATTTCTTGAAGTTAGAGCCTCAGCTTGAATTGCAGCGCCAAGAGCAACAATTTTATCTGGGTCGATATTAGATAGAATTTTTACCTGTCCAAAAACTTCAATTAACTTTTCTTTAACAATTTTCATTCTAGTTGAACCTCCAACTAAAATTACGGCTTTAATTTTCTCAACTTCTAAATCTAACTCTTCCAATAAATCATTCGTAATATTGATTGTTTTTTCAACTAAATTACGACTCAAATCTTCGAATTCTTTCCTAGTAAACTTAAAGTTAATTATTTGATTTTTTAGATTAACTTTAACATCAAATGACTCTTTATTTGTTAGTTCTTCTTTAATTTCTTTAGCAGCAAGCTTTATTTCTTGCAGCTCTGAAATATCTAAATTATTTAGATTATTTTCAGCAATAATTTTTTGCAAAATTAAATTATCAAAATCGTCTCCGCCAAGAGCAGAATCTCCTCCAACTCCAATAACTTTA
>JBLHNE010000102.1:0-5512 GCA_047619265.1 Rickettsiales bacterium
CATTGTACGATAAAAATCGTAAAATTGAGGGTCTTTTGAGAAAGCATTATTAAAGATGCTTGCCGCTCTTCCATCTCCAGCACCTTTGGTGATGTTGGCTTGCTTTTTTGCTTCAGCAAGGATGATGGTTTTTTCCTTTTCAGCTTCGGCTTTAATTTTTTCGCCTTCTTCATTACCTTGAGCTCTAATTTCTTTAGCTTCCTTTTCTCTAGCTGTTTGCATTCTAGTGAAAATGGCATTGGAGTTTTCTTGAGGTAGATCGCCGCGCATGATTCGAACATCAACGATTTCGATACCAAATATTTTGGTTTCCTCTCCTAAATTACCTTTAATTTTTTCCATTATTTTTGAACGATCAGCGCTCAAAAGGTCAACTAAAGGAACTTCACCAATCACTTGTCTAAGGCTGGAATCTAGAATTGCAGCAAGCTTATTTTCTGCGCCAGATTTAGTTCTAACTGTGTTGTAAAATTTTAAAGGATCAATGATTCTGTATTTAGTGAAGGCATTGATGATTAAACGTTTTTGGTCAGAAGCAATAACTTCTTGATCGGCAATTCCAAGATCTAGAATTCTTTTATCGAACACCAAAACTTCTTGCATTAATGGAATTTTGAACTTTAAACCTGGTTCCTCAACAACTCTAACTACTTGACCAAACTGAACGACAAGAGCTTGGGTTCTTTGATCAATAACGAATATTGATCCGCTGAGGGTTAGTAAGAGAAAAACAGCAACGATGATGTAGATTTGAATTTTATTTTTCATATTTCTCCTATTTAGGTGAGTTAGTGTTTATTGGCAAATACGGTATTGCTCCGGTTTTTGAGATATTTTTATCGACAATAACTTTATCGATATTGCTGTAGGTTTTCTCCATTTGCTCTAGATACATTCTTTTTTTAGTAACTACTTTTGATCTAGAATATTGAGCGTAGATGGCATTAAACCTGCTGGCTTGACCAAGAGCATCTGCTACAACTTGACTTTGATATGCTAAGGCTTCTTCAGTAATTTTTGATGCGGCACCTTTTGCTCTTGGAATGATATCGTTGCGATAAGATTCGGCTTGGTTTATTTCTCTTTCTTTATCAGCTTTTGCAGTTTGAACATCGCGAAAAGCATCAATTACTTGAGATGGTGGATCAACTCTTCTCATTTGCACTAGAACAATACGAACACCAGCGCCGTAGGAATCTAGAATTTGTTGTAATAGATCTTTGGTTTCTAGTTCGATTCTTTTTTTGCCATCGGATAGAGCGTCTGCGATTGGAGTTCTGGCGATAATTTCGCGAATAGCGCTTTCAGAAGCTTTACGAATTGCTATCTCTGGATCTTCCAAATTAAAGACGAAGTCTTTGATGTCGGCAATTTGCCATTGAATTTGGAAGTCGATATCAACAATATTTTCATCTCCCGTTAGCATTAAGCTTTCAGAATTGCTGGTGGCGGTTGATTTTCTTCTTCCCTTACCTTCAATATTGTCAAAACCAAATTCTTCAGTGTTAACTCTGGTTACGCTTTGTTTTATAACTTTTCCAAAAGGAGCAGGAATGTGATAGTTTAAACCCGGAGTTGTGATGGAATAGTATTTTCCGAAATAAAGAACCAAGCCGTTTTGATCGGAATTGATTTTGTAGATTCCTGAAGCCATCCATAAAACAAAAATTCCGACAATTATTAAGCCAAAAATTGATTTAGGAGGTGTGTTGTTTTGATTAGAATTATTATTTCCAGAACCACCATTGCCGCTGTTGTTGTTGCCGCCCAGAAGGTTTTTTATAAAATCTTGAAAATCTTCAGATGCTTTAGTGAATTGCCCAGGATTTAGTTTTTGACTTTGATTTTGCTCAGGATCGTTATTTGGTCTTTGATTACCAGAATTTCCAGCATTTCCAGCATTTCCCCAAGGATTATTATTATCTTGGTTGAAAAACTTGCCGTTAAAAATATTGATGATTTTGCTGCTCATTTTTAATTACTTTTTAATTGCTTGCTTGAATTGCATTTTTATGATTCGATGTGCAAAAATATAGTCTTTAAATAATTCAAATACAACCCGCCAATGGAAGAAAAAGTTTTAAATTTAATCAAAGAAATAAACATCAAGAAATTTTGCAATTTTAGCAATTTGGATGAGTCAAAGTCTTTATCTAAAATTATCGTTAAAGATAATAAAATAAGCTTCTCAATTGATATTGGAGTTTTGGGAGTAGATAGTAAAATAGGTCATGATTTGGTTAAAAAGATTGAAGATAAATTGCGAAAAATTAAGGATTTTAAAGTAATCATTATTCTGACTAAAGGGCGCGGCGAAGAACCTGAAGTTAACCCTCCTAAAAATAATTCTAAGGACAATCAAGAGGAAGCCCAGAAAATCATCAAAGAAAGCTCTGTTAAAGGTGTTAAAAATATTATTGCTGTAGCTTCTGGAAAAGGTGGAGTGGGAAAATCTACTGTTGCTGCTAATTTGGCAATTTCTCTCAAACGTATTGGATATAAAGTTGGTTTGGCAGATGCTGATATTTACGGGCCTTCAATTACCTATTTAATGAATTTGCAGGGCAAGCCTGAATCTGAAGCAAATTTAATGATTCCTATTAAATCTTATGGGGTTGATTGTATTTCGGTTGGATCGTTGGTTGATGCCAGTAAGGCTGGAGTTTGGCGCGGGCCAATGGTGACTAAAGTTTTAACTCAACTTGTTGCTGGAACTAAGTGGGAAGATATTGATTATCTGATTATTGATCTTCCCCCCGGAACTGGGGATGTTCATTTGAGTTTGATTCAACAATTCAAACCTGACGGTGTTGTGCTGGTTTCAACCCCACAAAATTTGGCGGTGATCGATGTGATTAAAGCGGTTGATATGTTTAAAACTTTGAAAGTTCCTATCTTGGGAGTGGTGCAAAATATGGCATATTTAGCAGGAGAGGGTGGTGAAAAAAATTATGTTTTTGGAAAAGATTTAGCTAAAAAGATGGCTGAAGATTTGAAGATTAATTTTCTTGGCGACATTCCAATTTCTTCTGAGATCAACAATTCTAACGACAATCAAAATCCAATTTGCCATTCTAATCCAAGCGATGCAATTTCCTTTGAAATTGGCAAAATAGCAGAAAATGTTTTGGATTCTTTGGGTAAAAAATAGTTTTTAGGTAGTAGTTTTAGATAGGTGATTTTTATTGTTGGAGTTTAATTAACAACATTGTCCCACTAAAATTTCAGTGCTTTCAATAATTCTTGGTTCCGTCCCGAAGTTTGCAACTGCTACTAGTACCAATAGTAAATAAACAATCTACTGTAAGAACCAAGATTTTAGTGGTATAATAGTGGTTGCAAACTACGACTGGAATCGAGCATCCGAAATTTTCGTGAGACAGCGGTGTTTAATTAATATTAAAATTAACTAGTTCCTAGATTTTTCCAATTTTAAGCCAACTATCAAAACCAATAATCCCACAATCATTGCTGGTGCAGCCACATAAATGAAGCTTCCTAATTGAAAATATTTCCACACAAAAATTGTTAAAATTCCTGAAATTGAGGCCAAAAGAGCTAGTGTTTGCGATGGTTTAGCGCCAAATGCGTAGGCAATTAAAAGAGGGGCAAAGCTAGCTGAAAGAAAAACCCAAGCAATTAATACTAGGGTGAAAACACTTTTTGAGCCATAAAGAGCAATGAGTAACGCCAAGAAGGTGACGAAAACTGTGGAAAGTTTGGTTAATAAGTAAGAGGGTTTTTTGGTAGAAAAATCATTAGTGATTGCCGCGGTGCAGCTTAAAATTTGCGAATCGGCGGTCGACATTGTGGCGGCAAATAGGCCAGCTAGAATTATTCCAACTAAAATTTCTGGAAGTAAATTTAAGGCTAAAGTTGGCAGAGCTAGTTCGGCGTCAAATTGAGCAGCATCTGGAATGAGTAGTCGAGCGCAAATGCCGGCAAAAATGGTTAGCATAAAAAAAGTTAAGTAGAAGCTGTAATAATAGTATCGAACTTTGGTCATATTGTTGGCGTTGTCCATAGTCATGAAGCGCACCATTATGTGGGGTTGTCCAATCACGCCAATCCCTGCGAAAATCCAGCCTAAAATGAATAATATTGGTGCGGTAATGAAGCCAAAAGGCAATGAATCATATTTCAAATTACTGGGAAGAATATTGCCATATTCCTGTGAAACTAAAGACGCTTTGGCAAAAACATTAGAAAATCCGCCAATTTCAAGAGTGGCGACCACGCAAAGAAGAATCATGGCGGCGGCCATTACAAAAGATTGAGCGGCATCAGTCCAAATTGATGCTCGAATTCCGCCAGCAAAACAATAAAGTAAAACCATCAATGCCCCAATAATTGCGCCAACTTCATAATTCCATCCCAACAAAACATTAAGGGCCTTGCTTCCTGCGCTCAGCTGTGCTGCGGCGTAGGTTCCAAGGAAAATGATGGTGATGATTCCAAGATAGGCGCGCAGGATTCTCATATCTGATCCTGTCCATTTGCTCAATACTCCAGCAAAACTTAAAACCCCGTGACTTTTGGTGATGTTACGAAGTTTTTTATGAACGAAAAGTGAGGATAAAAAGTCACCAAATACCCAACCAATCATCAACCAAATTGAAGAAAAACCATAGATGTAGGTGTAGCCAATCATGCCAATAAACATGTAGCCGCTATTATTAGTTGCAACCGCAGAAAGCGCGACCAGCCAAGGCTTAACATTTTGCCCCGCCAATAAATAATCTTTATTGGTATTTTTGTTTTTTATTGTTGAAAGAATTCCAATGAAAACGAAGAGAAGAAGGAAGGAGATAAAGCTGAAAATCATTTTAGTTTATGGTTGATAGGAGAGACTTAGTCCTTTTTCTTTTTTTTCCTAAAAACTGTCCGAAAAAAGGTAGCCAGATTATTCCTATTTGTTGATTAATTAATGATTGAGATAAGGAATATTTTTCAATTATCGGTAATGAATTTTTTTGATCTTGAGCAAAACTCCCATTATCTGCAGAAGATGGAAGAGTTTTGGCAGCGGGGGTGTTTTGAGCAAATGATTGGTTTGTGATTAATGTGTAAATCAAAGCATTCGCCACTTTGAAACATTCATGTTTGTTAAATTAATTAGCCAATTATTTCAGGCATATATAATATTCACCACTGCTATTTTTGTCGATAATATCAATCAAAGAAGATGATAGTAAACTATTATCACCTAGGCTGTCAAATTGAATTATACACTTCTTGTTAGAGGAGAGTTTGGTTTCTGATAATTGAAGGTTATTTGGAGAATTGGCGATTTGAATAGCTGTATTATCTTCTAGATTTGCATTTATAGTCAAAGTTCCTTTGCCACTATTAGCTCCTAGAACAATATTGTAATTGCCGTTAGTAGAAGTGGCAGATCCAACATCAAGATCAATATCATAATCACCAACATTTGATCCAGCATCAGCAGCGGTGTTTAAAGCAACTCCAGAAATTCCAGCGGAAGTTGCATCTTGACCATTTTTAAATCCAG
>JBLHNE010000103.1:0-5423 GCA_047619265.1 Rickettsiales bacterium
TTTTGTAGGATTTTTTTAATAGTGTTGTGAGTTCTCTCGCGAGTAGAACCTCCAGCTCCGTAGGTTACCGAAACAAAACTAGGGTTTAAAACCTCTAAATTTTTAATCGATTTCCACAATTTTTCTTCCATCTCATCGTTCTTGGGAGGGAAAAACTCAAAAGAAACATTGAGTTCTCGTTTGGAAAGAACAATTTCTTCAAGTTTGTTGCTGTATGATTCAATTTTATTATTTGTCGCCACCAGTGCCGCCTTTAAATTTTTTTATGCTGACTGAAGATTTGTTAGACCCTCCACCGGAAAGTGATTTTTGGTTAAATTTATTTCCACCCTTACCGCCTCTGTTGTTGTGAGGATCTGCGCTAAAAGGAGATGCCGGTTTTTTGAATGGAGCTGCTGGTTTTTTATCTTCTGTATTAGTCATTTTAATTTATTGAAAAATTTTTAAGGATTTAAGACCCAACATTATTTGCACTTGCAAAACAATTACAATCACTTCCTTTTTAAGAAGTTAATTATTGATCTTATTCCACAGTAACGGATTTCGCTAAATTGCGAGGTTGATCAACATCGTTTCCTTTGTAAATTGCGGTGTAGTAAGCAATTAACTGAGTTGGAATTACTCCTAGCAAGGCTTCGTCAATAATGTTATTGATTTCTGGCAAGCAAATTGATTCAGAAGTAACATTTTTAAGCTCTTTAATTCCGGCAGCATTTCCAATTAAAATTACTTTTCCACCTCTTGCTGAAACTTCTTCAATGTTGGAGGCTGATTTTTCAAATAATTCAGTATTTGGAGCAATGGCAATGACAGGCATTTTTTTGTCAATCAAGGCAATGGTTCCGTGCTTTAATTCCCCCGATGCAATTCCAAAAGCGTTAATGTATGAAAGCTCTTTTAATTTTAAAGCGCCTTCCAAGGCTGTTGGATATGAAACCCCGCGACCCATGTAGATTAAACTTTGGTGCTTACTAACTACTTTGGCAACTTTTTTGATTTGAGCAAGGCTTTCATCTTTTAGAATTTCAGCAATTTTGGCTGGAGCCTCGAGAAGTGTGGCAATTAATTCTTGCTTGGTTTTTTCATCAATTGCTTGCTTAACAGAAGCCAGCTCAAGGGCAAATAAAATTAGGACTGAAACTTGTGCAATGTAGGCTTTAGTGGAAGCCACGCCAATTTCTGGCCCAGCAATGGTTCTAATGATTACATCCGATAAATAAGCCATGTTACTTTGCGCAACATTAACAATTCCAAGGGTTTTTTGCCCAGCATCTTTGGTGTATTTTAAAGCTGCAATGGTGTCTGCCGTTTCTCCGGATTGTGAGATGAAAATATTTAAAGAATTACCGTAGAATGCAGCGCCGCGGTAGCGAAATTCAGAGGAAATATCGACTTCAACATTAATTTTAGCTAAAGATTCGATTAAATATTTTCCCACCATCGCTGAATAATAGGAAGTTCCACAGGCGACAATATTAATTTTATCAATAGATTTTAAATCGAATGGAAAGTTAGGAAGAGCAATTTTGCCACTTTTTTCAGCCACGTAATTGTCGACAATATCTTGAACTACTCTTGGCTGCTCAAAAATTTCTTTTTGCATGAAATGCTGGTAATCGCCTTTAGTGATTTTCTCAGCATCTTTTTCCATTATTTTCTTAACGCGCTGAACTTTTTCTAATTTTGAATTTAAAATTTCAACTGAATCAGAGGTTAAAAATGCCACATCTCCATCTTCCAAATAGCTAACTTCTGAAGTCATGCTGTCTAGGGCAAAATAGTCTGAAGCTACATAATTTTCGCCTTTTCCATAGCCAATTAAAAGTGGGGAACCTTTTTTAGCAACAGCCATGAAGTTTTCTTCACCTTTAAAAACAATTGCCAAAGCGAAAGCACCTTGCAATTCTTTAATGGCGCTAAGCACTGCTTGTTTTTTATCGCCGGTTTTTTTTAAGAAAGACGAAATTAAATGTGGAATAACTTCGGTGTCGGTTTGGCTTAAAAATTTAACTCCTTCTAGCTTCAGTTTTTCTTTTAATTCTTGATAATTTTCAATAATTCCGTTGTGAACCAAAGAAACATTCTCGCTTTGATGAGGGTGAGAATTAGTCGAGCTTGGTTTTCCATGAGTTGCCCAGCGTGTGTGGCCAATACCAATATTTCCGGAGAATTTTTTATTAATCGCCGCTTCCAAATTAACAATTTTACCCTGTTTTTTAATGGTATTGATTTGATCGCCGTTAATAAGCGAAATTCCAGCAGAATCGTAACCGCGATATTCCAACTTTTTTAAGCCTTCTAAAATTTCCGGCACAACATTTTTCAGAGCAACAATTCCAACAATTCCGCACATATTTATTTAAAATTTATTTCTTAAAGAGGGTTTTAAGCCCAGAATAGTAAGGCTTTAGGTATGCTAGTAAAGAGTAATGTTTTGTAAAGAGGAGTAATTTTTAGTAAGGAGATGTAATGTTTTGTAGTAAAATCGATCCACAAAGATCTACAAAAAAAATGAGGAGTTGAACCAATGTAATTTACTTAATAATTATTTTTCCTAATAAATTTAAGAGGAAAAAAGATCAAAAATACTGCTGCCCTACTAAAATTTCAGTGCTTTCAGTAGCTCTCGGTGCCGATCGTAGTTTGCAACTGCGACCTTTTGTTTGTTAAAAATCAAAGAAATTAGCACTTTAGGTGATTCTTTTGTTATTAATTTAACAAACAAAAGATCAGGGTTACAAACCCAGACCAGCCTCTAGAGTTGTTTTTAGCATCTGAATTTTAATGAAAAACTAATATCAGGAAGCATTAATTTTTTCGGATCTTTTAAATCTTCCGCCTCTTCATCTTGACACAGCAAAATTCCTTCCTTTTTAATATCAATGAAAAAATATTGCCCTTTCTTTAAATTATTGTTAACTACTACTATTGGCTCAATAATTATTGAGGCTGGATGCTTTTTATCTAATCCTTTTTTCTCTATTTTTTCGTTTATTTTATTAATCAGATTAAACGCCTTTGACCCTGTTGCGACATTATGTTTTTTGGTGATTAGCAAAATATCGTAATCAGATTCCTCTTTTAATTCATTGATCCAATTTCCAAGCGTGAAAGACCCAAAAAGAATGATGTGGGAAATAGTCTTTTTACCAATATCTTTAATAATCCCAGCTATTTGCTCGATGATTTCTTGATGAGATTTAGATTATTTAGGAAGAATTTTTTTCATTGGATTTTGAAAATCTTAAATATTTAAAATAAAAAATTATTTTGGTTTCCTTACTCCAGCTTTGCAACTTTTTGTTCGCTGCTGATTTAATAAGCAAAATCTTAGACAAAAAATAACAATAAGATGGCGCGAGGTAATATTAAAAAAGAAATTAAAAGCATTTACCAACAAATAAGAACTTTAAATAATTCTCCCATTTCTTGCCTGTCAATTAAGCGGTCGATGCCAGAACTAATATTTTTATGTTCTTTAGATATTACTCCTGCCAATAATGCTTCTCTTCGAGATTCAATTCCAAGTGCTAATAAAAATTCTCTTTGGGTGATTATTGAGGTTTCTAAATTGTTTTGGATTGCAATATCTTGTAAAGCAGAAAAATCTACTAAAGCAGTAATATCGGCATTTCCAACTTCTTTTAGAACGTCTTGATATTGATGATCTTTTAATGCTTGAAGGGTGTTTACTGTCGATTGCAAATATCCGTAATCAATGATTAATCCAATTCCGCCAGTTTGTTTAATAGCAGCAGAAATTTCTGACATAAAATTTTGAGAGCTAGGGCTATGTTCAAAAAAATCACCATCTTTCATAGTTCGAACTCCAAGTTCTGTTGGCGCTATTGCTGGTCTGAACTTAAATTGAAGATCTTCTCCGTCGATTCCAACCATTCTTTCAACTAACCCTTTTTTGGTTTTAATGAATTGGTGAATCGCAAAACAATCAAATAATTCATTAGCCATGAAGAAAATTGGATCTGAGTTATTTTTTTGGAAAAATTCCGCAAAATCTTTGTACCAGCTAACTTTAAATCCTTTCAAATTAATTTTCTGAATCTCTTGCAAACGCGGACTAATTTCAATAATTGAAATATTAAATTTTTCTGAAAAATGAGGAATTTTTGTAGAGAAATTGAGAAAATCTTTCATTAAAGTTCCCTTCCCTGCTCCTGCCTCAACTAAATTTATTTTTTTATTGGAATATTTATTTTGCCAAAGATTAACCAAATAAGCGCCGATAAGTTCACCGAAAACTTGGCTAATTTCTGAAGAAGTAACAAAATCTCCTTCTTTTCCAAAAGGATTTTGCTGGTTGTAATAACCGAATTTAGGATGAAATAGGGATTCGTTCATGAACTGGGCAACCGAAATTGCACCATTTACTTTGATGAGATTTTTTAGATGAGATTTCATCTAATAAAATTTTGAAGAATCTTAAGTCCAGCAGCAGAACTTTTTTCAGGGTGAAACTGGGTGGCAACAATATTTTCTTTAGCAATTATTGCGGTAATTTTTTGACCGTAATTCACGGTTGCAACAATATTTTCTTTATTTTCAACCACGAAATGGAAGCTGTGCACAAAATAGAAATGCTCATCGTCATTAATTCCATCTAAAATTGGATGAGATTTGTGAATATTGATATTATTCCAACCCATATGTGGAACTTTTAAAGTTTCATTTTGATTGTCAATCTCAATCACATCTCCAGCAATAAAACCAAGTCCGGCATTTTTTCCATGTTCTAAACCAAGATCGGCCAAAAGCTGCATTCCTACACAAATCCCCAAAAATGGTTTTTTGTTTTCCAGAACTTGAGTTTTTAACTCTTTATTCATTCCTTCAATTGCATTTAAGCTGGAAATACAATCTCCGAAAGCCCCAACACCAGGTAAAATAATATGAGTGGCAGATTTAAGGTTTCTAGGATCACTAGTGATTTGAACAATAGTAGATGGGGTTTTAATCTTATCTAGAGCATTAAGAACTGATTGCAGATTGCCAGAACCATAATCAATGATAACTACTTTTAATGCTTGCATAGGAGTTTAAACAGTAAATATTTGAAGTTTATTTTACTTGATTTAGATAATATTTAGAGAAACTAAAGCACTTTTTTGTAAGAAAATCTAATCTGATTAATTTTTTCTAAAAAAGTAATTTAAAGCAGGAATTGATGTTAACTAGAAACTAAGGATTGAAGGATGAAAAATATTATTTTCTTTTTTGTCTTTAAAACAATTTGAAATGAAACGCAATTTTGCCTCGTCTTTATTTTTTCCAAAAACACTACCAATGAATTGATAATTGCATTTTATTAGGTTTTTTTCAAACCAATAAAAAGCATTAATTCCAACAAAAAGAAGGTAGGCAGTTTCGATGATAACGCTATTTAAAGTTCCTAGAGAAATTTTTTG